>JAZDGZ010000401.1:0-6740 GCA_043806375.1 Pseudomonadota bacterium
CTCTCAACAAGGGCCACCCTTTTGTTATACCAGTTCATAAAGGCCGACGTTGAAAGGCTGAAAATGAGATAAACCCCCATAATCAGGGCCACTCCCTCAATGGCCTGGCCGGTCTGATTGATGGTCGTGTTGGCCACGGAAACGAAATCGGGGAATCCGATGGCCACGGCCAGGGAACTATTTTTTGTGAGATTGAGCAACTGGCTCGTCAGGGGCGGTATGATGACCCTGAGGGCCTGGGGCAGAATCACAAGGTTCAGGACAAGGGGGGGCCTGAGGCCGATGGCCATGGCCGCTTCTCTTTGCCCCTTGCCGACCGACTGGATTCCGGCCCGGACAATTTCCGCCACAAAGGCGGCGGGATAGAGAACCAGGCCCAGAAGGAGGGCTATAAATTCAGGGCTGACCGTGAGGCCCCCTTCAAAGTTGAAACCCACGAGGCTTGGCACATCCATGGTCCTGGGAGCGCCTGAGGCCAGCCAGGTGATCAGAGGGAACCCAATGAGCAGGCCGACCGAGACGCGAAAGACAGGGAATAATTGCCCTGTTTTTTCCTGCCGCTTTCTTGCCCAGCGACGCATCAGGTAGACGATGGCGCAAGCGATCAAAAAGGCCAAAAGCATGTATTTGTGGGCCGGGTGCCCTTCCGGGACCGCAAAGGCCACCCCTCGGTTACAGAGGTAGAGGCCCTCTACCGGGCAAATGGCCTGGCGGGGAGAGGGAAGGGTCTCGTAAAACATGGCATACCAGAAAAACAACTGCAGCAGGACCGGGATATCCTGCATGACCTCGATATAGATACCGGCCAGCCTGGATACGATCCAGTTTGATGACATGCGGGCGATTCCAACGATGGTCCCCAGGACAAGGGTGAGAATAACGCCCACGAAGGAGACCTTCAGGGTATTGAGGGTGCCGACGAGCAGGGCCCTGCCGTAGGAACTCGCCGCAGAATAGGAAATCAGGGATTCGCCGATTTCAAAGGAGGCTTCCCTCTCAAGAAAGCTGAACCCCGTGGCGATGTTCTGTTTTCTTAGGTTAATCAAGGTATTGGATACTAGATAATAGGCCAGAAGGCCGACCGCGGCGAGGACAAAAACCTGGTAGAGAATGGCCCGTTTTCTGGGGTCAAGCCAGAAGGGTACCTTGTCCGGGAGTGTGTGGTCCATAAGGCTTTAGTATCCTTATTGCAGCCCGGTCTCGTGACAGACAGCATCTTTAAGGCCTTGAATAAGGTCCAAGGCAGGCCAATCAAACCTCGTTTCACATCACTCTGCCCAGGCCAAGGAAGGATAAGACGGAGAAAGAGGGGTGCCCCTTTCGAGGGGACACCCCCCGGGATCAGGGATTATCTAAAGGGTGCGGCGTACATGAGCCCGCCCTTGGTCCAGAGGGCGTTCAGGCCCCTGTCAAGCTTGAGGGGCGTATTGGGGCCCACGTTGCGGTCAAAGATTTCACCGTAATTGCCCACCTGCTTGATAATGTTGTAAGCCCACTTTTCGTCAAGGCCGAGGGCCTTGCCCATGCCTGGGGTCACCCCGAGAAAACGCTGGATATTGGGATCGGCGCTCTTGAGCATCTCGTCCACATTTTTCGAGGTGATGCCCTGTTCTTCGGCCTCTATGAGGGCCATGACCGTCCAGTTGACGATGTCGAACCACTCATCGTCGCCATGACGGACGACCGGGGCAAGGGGCTCCTTGGAAATGATCTCCGGAAGGAGGATATAATCTTCCGGATTGGGGGCCACGGAGCGGTGGGCGGCCAGCTGGGAGGCGTCCGAGGTGAGGCAGTCACAGCGGCCGGCAAAAAAGGCCTTGGAAAGCTCGGCCGTCTGCTCGATCACGAGGGGTTTCCACTGAATGCCGTAAGTGCGGAAGTAACTCGCCGCGTTCATTTCGGTGGTCGTTCCCGGCAGGACGCATATGGTGGCCCCTCCCAGGTCCTTGGCGCTCTTGACACCCAGCTTTTTGGGGACAAGGAATCCCTGGCCGTCATAATAGTTGACATGGGCGAAATTCAGGCCGTTCACGGTTTCCCTGGTCAGGGTCTGGGTGGTGTTGCGGCACAAGACATCGATCTCTTTGGATTGCAGGGCGGGCAGACGCTGAACGGCCGTCACGGCAACAAATTTAACCTTTTCCGCATCGCCGAAGATGGCGGCGGCAACGGCTTTCGCCGTGTCGACGTCTATGCCTTTCCACACGCCCTTGTCATCGGGCATGCCAAATCCAAACACGCCGCCGTTGACGCCGGCTGTGAGAATCCCCCTTGCCTTAACCGCGTTAAGGGTCTCTCCTGCTACGGCCAAGCTCGCCGTAGCAAAGAGCGCCAATAAAAGGACGACAAAGCCTAATCTGACAATCTTCATGCCACTTTCCTCCTTTGCGCACTTTTAAGGTTACATTTCCATGGACTGAAAAGACCATACACACGCTATGAATAGTGGCTTTTTTCGTGAGCCACTCGGTTCTGCATGGAAACGACGCTTTCAAAAGGACGGCCAGGGGCCTCTTCGGAACGGTCATGCCAAAGGCGGCACGGGAAGACCAAATCCATTTTTGAATAGCACAAAGAGGCTTCGATGATCAAGAAAAAAGCAAGAAAAAAGCGGCCTTAACTCGCTTGACTCCTCAAACCCCTTACGTTATGCTCCCTTCCCAATAAGACCCGTAGCGAGAAACCTGCCCCGTGGGGGGGTAATCCCTTTGGGGATGAGCGGGGGAAGGAGACGACCATGCTCGAAGATCGGATCGTATACATGAACGGTGAATTTGTCGTCTGGGGTCAGGCGACAGTCCATATCATGTCGCACAGTTTCGGGCGAGGTTCCGCCATCTTCGAGGTCCTCAGCCTCCACGAAACAGAGGCCGGATCCGCGGTCTTCCGCCTGGACGAGCACATAGACCGCCTTTTCAAGACCGCCGGGCTTCTGGAGATGGAACTGCCCCTTGGTTCAAAAGGCTTTCAAGAGGCCGTTTTGGAGACGGTAAAGCGCAACGGCATTACGCAGGGTTTTATCAAGATCATCTGCTTTTACCCCCAGATCGCCTTTGAAATTCTTCCGCCCCAGAAGAGGTTGGATGTCTCCATCTTTGCCGTGGACCCGGCTAGGGACATCGGAGGGCTGCGTTTCCCCTTTGATCGGGGCGCAACGGCCTGCGTTTCCAAGTGGCGCAAGCTTGACCCGAGCACTGTGCCGGTGGAGGCCAAGGCGGCCGCCAATTATTTGAACGGCATGGTCGCGAGATTGGAGGCCAAGAGGCGAGGTTTTGATCAGGTCGTCATGCTCGACACCCAGGGTTTTATTGCCGAGGGGGGCACGGAATCCGTCTTTCTGGTAAAGGGGGAGACCCTCATGACGCCGGCGCTTGGCACCATCCTGGAAAGCATCTCCCGGAAGTCCGTGCTCGAGGGGGCGGGGCGCCTTGGCATAAAGACCCTTGAAGCCCGGCTGCAGCCGGAACTCCTCTACGAAGCGGAGGAGATCTTCTTTTCAGGGACCCCGATCAAGGTCCTGGGGGTGAAACGGGTCGAAGATCGGGATCTTTCGGCGCCAGGTCCTGTAACGAAGAAACTTTCAGCCCTGATGACCGATATTGTCTCGGGCCGGGACGAACGATTCAAAGACTGGCTCTTCCCCGTGGGTTAGCCCGGTTGCCAGGGAAGGGAATCTGAAAATCGAGAGGAGACCAAGAACAAGACAAGATCCGGAACCCTTGCCAACCGCATCCCCGGAGTAAGCATAGCCCATCATTGCTGTCCAGAACAGATATCATAAAATCTGGCAAGAACAGCCCCTATTGGGACAAGCGACAAGGCCCTGTCATCATTATTTAGAGTCGAAGTTGCTTACAGGCCGTGCTGAAGGCCCTGTGAGAAAACCAAGACTCGGAAGAGAGGTGTGTCATGGATTATGAGAGTTTTTTAGAACTGGTCAAAGGGAGGCGGAGTACCCATGCATACAAACCGGACCCCGTGCCTGATGACTCCGTGGACAAGATCATTGAGGCGGCCCGTTGGGCGCCCTCAGGGGCGAACTCACAGCCCTGGGAGTTCATTATCATCAAGAAGAATGATTTGAGGGAGCGAATCGTTGAGTTCTTCAAGGAACAGCACGAAATTTCTTACAAGATGGAACAGACAAGGGCGCCGGAACAGAGGTTTCCTACTTACAGGAATCCGCCTCAGGGGACGCCCGGCTTTGCCAATGCCCCCGTATTGATCGTTGTATGTGGGGACCCGAGAACCAAAGAGGCCTACCCTCTGAAGGCAAAGCTTGACCGTGGGGCATCCAATTTTTACTCCAGCCTGGCCAGCGCCTTCCTTTACATGCATCTGGCGGCCACCGCGCTGGGTCTGGGATCGCAGTGGGTCTCCGCCAGCGGGCTCGATCTGATGCAAGGCCGTCTAAAAGAGTTTCTCGCAATACCCTACGGATTTGAGATTTACGACATGATGGCGCTTGGGTACGTCGCCCATGAGGCAAAACCCAGGAAGGTCAGATCCAGGGAGGAGATCGTTCATCTCGATAAGTTTGACATGGCTCGGTTCCGGACACAGCAGCAGGTCAGAGATTTCATTGACGGCCTCTGGAAAAGATGACAGAGGAATCCGTCGCTCATCGAGCCCTGAATCCATGAATCGATCAACGATCTTTCCTGATATGCTGATTGCCATCGCTTTTGCGGTGCTGACCTTCAGCCTCTGGGCCTTTTTCAACCGTCCGGTCCCGGAGCCGCCCTGGCCGGAGCGTATCCAGGGATTCTCCTTCTCGCCGTTCCGTCTGGGCCAGGACGGGATCGCGCGTGCCTACCCTTCGCAAGAGGAAATCGAGGCAGACCTTCGCCTGCTGTCCGGAAAGACCCATGCGGTGCGGACCTATTCGGTGGACGGCCCCCTCTCCAAGATACCCAAGCTGGCGGCCAAGTACGGCATTAACGTCGCCCTGGGCGTCTGGATCGGCAGCGACAAAGACCGCAACTATCAGGAATACGAGATCGCCAAGTGGCTCGCCTGGACCCACCGCAATGTCGTACGCGTGATCGTGGGCAACGAGGCAATCCTTCGGGGTGACATCCCGAAAGAGGACCTATACGCCTACCTCGACGCCATGCGGGCGGCCCTCTATCAGCCGGTGAGCACTGCCGAGCCGTGGCATGTCTGGATCAAGCACCCGGACATGGCCCAACATGTGGACTTCATCGCCGTCCACCTGCTCCCCTACTGGGAGGGGGTGAGTGCGAAGCTCTCGATTCCCTATGTCCTGGACAAGATCGATCTGCTCAAGCGGACCTTCCCGGGTATGCCCATCGTGATCGCCGAAGTGGGCTGGCCCAGCAACGGCCGAACGCGGCACTCTGCCGTGGCTTCGCCGGCGAACGAGGCCCAGTTCCTGAGGCGTTTTCTTGACGAGGCCGCCAAGAGGAGCTACGTCTATTACGTGATGGAGGCCTTTGACCAGCCGTGGAAGGCGCCGGCGGAAGGAGCGGTCGGGGCTTACTGGGGCGTCTACGATGTTAAACGCCAGCCCAAGTTCCCTTTCTCCGCACCCGTGGTGCGCATTCCTCACTGGCACGTGTTGGCCGGCCTGTCCGTGCTGGTGGCCATGATCATCCTGACCTTGCTCCTGTTCGACAGTCGCGCCCTGCGCCGGGGGGGGAGGGGTTTTTTGGCCATCATCGCCTTCGTCGCCGCCAGTGCCGCGGTCTGGGTGGTCTACGATTACAGTCGCCAGTACCTGACCCCTTACATCCTGATCGTCGGCCTGCTGCTGTTTGTGGGTATGATCGGGGTCATGCTGGTGTTGCTGGCCGAGGCCCACTGGGCCCTCTACCGGCGCCTTGAGTTCAGGCCGCGGGCGTCGAGTTTAATGCCGATGCCCAAGGTCTCGATCCACGTACCGGCCTACAATGAGCCGCCCGACATGCTCAAGGAGACCCTGGACGCCCTGGCAGCCCTGGACTATCCTGACTTTGAGGTTATCGTCATCGACAACAACACCCGAAATCCCGCCCTCTGGCAGCCGGTGGAAACCTACTGCCGGGAGCTGGGTCCCCGCTTCAGGTTCTTTCACGTCGATCCTTTGGCCGGGTTCAAGGCCGGCGCCCTGAACTTCGCGTTGCGGCAAACCGCTTCCGATGCCCGGATCATTGCGGTGATCGACAGCGATTACCAGGTTCGTCCCAACTGGCTCAAGGACCTGGTCCCGGTTTTTGAAAACCCGCAAGTGGGGATCGCTCAGGCCCCCCAGGACTATCGCGACGGCGATGCCAATGCCTTCAAGGCCATGATGTATGCCGAGTATCGCGGTTTCTTCTACCTCGGCATGATCACCCGCAATGAGCGCAACGCCATTATCCAGCACGGCACGATGACGTTGGTTCGCCGCCGGGTATTGGAAGAGGTGGGAGGTTGGGCCGAGTGGTGCATCACCGAGGTGGCGAGCTGGGACTGCGGATCTTTGAGCGCGGCCACAAGGCGGTCTACATTCCCCGAAGCTATGGCAGGGGCCTGATGCCCGACACGCTTGCCGACTACAAGAAACAGCGTTTCCGCTGGGCCTTCGGGGCCATGAAGATCATGCAGCGTCACCGCGCGGCCTTGCTCTGGAGAAGCGGCTTGACCCTGGGGCAGCGATACCATTTTATCGCCGGGTGGCTGCCGTGGCTGGCCGACGGAGTCAACCTTGTCTTCAGCCTCTGCGCTCTGGCCTGGTCGATGAGCATGGTGTGGTTGCC
>JAZDGZ010000402.1:0-3274 GCA_043806375.1 Pseudomonadota bacterium
GCGTCCAGTTGCTCCTTCGGGATTCCGCAGCCCGTGTCTTCGACGGCGATCAAGAGATGACGGTTATCACGTTTCACCCTCAGTGTGAGCTCTCCCCCCTTTGGCATGGCTTCCAGGGCGTTTTCCAGTAGGTTGTTGAGCGCCAACTGTAATTGCGGCGGATCCATTTTTAGGAGAGGCAGATCGTGCTCAATGTCGGTGATCAGCTTCACGCCCTGCTTCTTAGCCAGGGGGGAGAAGGTCTTCAGGACCTCCAGGATCACCTTGTCGACCCTTTCAAGGCTCAACGAGGCGGACTGGGCATCCGTAAATTCCCGCACCTCCCTGACGAGATGCTCGAGCCTATTCACCTCTTCGATGATGATTTCGATATATTTCCTAACCTTATGATTTTCGCTTACATCTTTCTTTATCCTTTGCGCAAACCCCCCGATCGTTGTGATAGGATTCCTGATCTCGTGGGCGATGCCCTGGACCAAATGACCCAACCCCACAAGGCGTTCGGAACGAATCAACTTCTCCTGGGTAACCTTGAGCGCTTGCGTGGTCATGAGGACCCTGTCCTGCAGGAGTTGATAGAGGTTCGCGTTCTCCATGGCAATGGCTATCTGCTGGGCCATGCCCACGAGGAGTTCGAGGTCAGCCTGAGAAAAAGGCTCCCTGGATTTCTTGTTGATCACCTGAAGGGCCCCTATGGGTCTATTCCTCCAGATCAAGGGGACACAGATTATGGCCCTTGTCTTAAAACCGGTGAGCTTGTCGTATTTGTTGCGGAATCTCTCTTCTTTTTTCACATCCTGGATGACCATCGGCCTTCCCGTTTGTACGACATGACCTGCGATGCCGTCGCCCGGTTTGAGGATCATCTTTTTGATGGGGTCCTTCTTTTCCCCCCGCGCAAGACGCACGAACAACTCATTTTTCTCTTCATCAAGCTCATATATCGAGCTGGCTTCGGCGCCCATGAATTCCTCTGCCCACTTCATGGCGCTGTTGAGCACGTCTTCTATATTCAGGGAGGAGTTGACGAGCGCACCGAACTTGAACATGGTGATCAGTTCTTTGCGGTATAGATCTTCGCGGGTATCTTTTTTCAAACCGGCACCACCAGGTATGCTTTTCTCTTTCGGGCGCTCAGGGTGCGGCGGATTCCAATGCCTGCACGAGGATAAAGCCTTCAGTGAAAACCCTTTGTGAGTTTCAAGGGAGGCAACACCAATCGGGCCGTGTCTTTGCCTCTGGCCCACGATTTTTCCCAGACATTCTTCGCCGGTCCCGTTATCGGAATCATGAGGGAATGCTAAGTCCTCATATATATACAGCAAATGAGCAGGAGAAGCAACAAAAGAGAATCTCCCGTTTCAGCTCTCTGAAACCTAAACTGATCGGTTCCAGGTTCAGAGTTCAAGGTTCAAGGCTTATAACAGATGAACACTACTCACGATATTGATCAAGATCCTGAATACCGGACATGACCCATTGGGTGAAACAGCTTTTTAACCACGATGAAGACATGCTCCCTTTGACAAGATCTGTTCGGGGTTTTTCAACCCGGAACCGCTCAACCTAGGTGAAATGATTTGTGTTTGCCCGGGACCAGGGGACCTCCGGTTTGAGCTCCTTCAGATTGGACTTCATAATTCACCGATTTAGTGCTATATGAAGCGGCACACAGGAGTAGAGACATGAAAATTCTATTAACCAATGACGACGGCATTCATGCCCCCGGCCTCATGGCCCTTTACACTGAGTTGAAAGGGGACTTCGAAGTGGATGTCGTGGCACCGGATTCGGAAATGAGTGCAGTGGGACATGCGATCAGCCTCACGTCTCCCTTGAGGGTTCAGGGCATACGTAAGAATGGAACCTTTTTCGGCTATGCCGTGAAGGGGACCCCCGCGGATTGCGTGAAAATCGCCGTGCAGGAACTCCTTGATAGATCCCCCGATATGATCCTTTCGGGGATCAATTTGGGGGCCAACGTGGGGGTCAACGTCCTTTATTCAGGCACCGTCTCGGCCGCTACCGAAGGGGCCTTTCTCGGAATCAAGGCGGCCGCCATTTCTCTGGATACCCGGCAGGATCCGGATTTTCGTTTTGCAGCGCGATTCAGCCGGGAGGTCATCCGATTTATCATGGAAAATGGCTTGAGGGAAAGGACGGCTCTCAATGTCAACATTCCGGCCCTGCCCGTTGAACAGATCGCCGGCGTGGCCATCACGAGGCAGGGCATGGGCCGATTCAAGGAGAAGTTTGAAAAACGCGTCGATCCCAGAGGCAACGTCTATTATTGGCTTTCCGGCGAAACACCCGTGGAAGAGGGCATCCCCGATGACGATGGAAAGGCCCTAAAGGATCGCAAGATCACCATCACACCCGTCAGCTATGATCTCACTTGCCGGGAGGAAATAGAGAGACTGAAGTCCTGCCCCCTGCCGAATTATAAACACCTTCCCGGATAGGATCCTTGAAAAGGGTCGCCAGCCGGAAATCGCAAAGGCCACCATTGACGGCTTCGTAAAAAGTGTCCAACCTCGTCACTCCGGTCCCGCATCCAGTGCGGGATAAACTCCAGCGGGAGTCCAGAACTATTTGAAAGGACTGGATTCCGGGTCAAGCCCGGAATGACAATTATGGCAAATTGTGACTTTTTACGAGACCGTCAACCTCGGCGGCAAGTGGAAAAAAGGGCTAAGGAAAGGCCCCGGTCGTGGGGCCTTTCTCCTCGTTTGAAAGGTCTTTCGCCTCGAAGGAAGGGTTAGAAAAAGGGGTAAAGCAAGAAGGCCACGGAAGTAATGATGAAGTAGACGAAGAAAACCAGAAGGAGCCACCCCATAATCTCCCTGAACTCCAGCTTGGCGACGGCCAGCATGGCGATGGCCCAGAAGGGTTGAATCATATCCGTCATCATGTCTCCCCAGGCGTAAGCGACAACGGTCTTATGGGCGGCCACGCCCAGTTCCTTGGCGGCCGGCAGCAGATAAGGGGCTGTTACGGCCCACTCGGAACCACCCGAAGGGATGAGGTAGTTTAAGAGACCGGCATACCAGAACGTGACCAAGAGAAAGGTGCTCCCACTGCAAACGGCCACAAAGGCATTGGTGAATACCGTGGCCAGGGCCGTGAATTTGAAGAGGCCGAAAATGCCTGCGTAGAAGGGGAACTGGATGACGATACCCCAGATGGCCTTCCCGGAATCTTCCGTCGCCTTCAAAAAGCTCCAGGGCCTCCAGTGGAAGAGGATCCCGAGCATAAGGAAGAAGAGGTTGATATT
>JAZDGZ010000403.1:0-7529 GCA_043806375.1 Pseudomonadota bacterium
ATTGCCATCAAAATGCCTCCTCTTTCAGTTTTTTCAAATTATTTCAGCAAATTATACCATGGGAAACCATTCGCCACAAAAAAGAAGAAGTCAAAATACATGCCAAACCAAGCCCTTTATGGTCACTTTTTTGCATTAAGGACCACTTTACCGCCAGTTACAGTTCTGGTTAAAAAAGACACACTACATGTTGAGGGTCGGCAAAAACATAGCACAGCGGAGCATGCCCTTTCCTAGGCCTCCCACAACGGCAGGAGCCCCGGCGACCCGAGGATTTCGTGAAATGCACAGAAAAATGTGCACTCATGCACAAAATTCTGTGCACTAACCTGTAATCCCCTTGAAAATGAGCTTACGATGGGAGTGCCTTGACGCCATGACTCTGATGTGATTAGATGATTTTATTTAGCTTGGTTGGCAGCTGATCTAGAATAATTAATAAAAATATTCTATGTTTAGTTATAATATGTCAAACTCAATGACCTTATCCCTATTCCCTCGTCAACATTAGGTTGAAGGAGGAAAGCAGAATGGAAAAACAGGCCACCATCCTAGTGGTTGACGATGAACACGGCATTCGGCAGTCCTTTAATATGGTGCTCAAGGACCGATACAGCGTTCTGCTTGCTGAAACGGGAAAACAAGCAGTTGATATTCTTACGAAAACACCCGTAGACGTCATACTGCTCGATATTCTTCTGCCCGATATCAACGGCGTGGACCTGCTTGAAAGACTCAAGGCCATAGATCCCAACCCCGAGATCGTTATGGTCACTGCCGTCAAAGAAGTTAAGACCGCCGTAAGGGCCATGAAGCTGGGCGCCTATGAATACATTGTCAAGCCTTTCTTGGTAGACGACGTCATAAAAATCATCGACCGCGCCTTGGAAAAGCGCAGCTTGGTCAAAGAGGTCGTTTACCTCAGGAATGAGTTGCAGAGATTTCACCCGTTCGAAGAGATCATCGGAGAAGACGGGAAGATGAAGAAGATCTTCGACCTCATCTCGACAATCGCCGAGAGCGATTCAGCCGTCCTCGTGCAGGGGGAAAGCGGCACGGGAAAGGAACTCGCTGCCAGGGCCATACACCGGCTAAGCCCCAGGAAGGATCAACCCTTCGTGGTGATTGCCTGTGCTGCGATTCCAGCTACGCTCATGGAAAGTGAGCTCTTCGGGTATCATAAAGGGGCCTTCACGGGCGCCGTACGCACGACCATGGGCAAATTGGAAATTGCCAACAAGGGCACGGTCTTTTTTGATGATATTGATACCCTTGATGTCAACACTCAGGCCAAATTACTCAGAGTCATTCAGGAAAAGGAGTTTGAAAGGCTGGGGACAACCAAGGTGATCAAGCTTGATGTTCGATTCGTAGCTGCTTCGAATAGGGACCTCAAGGACTTGATCTTGAAGGGGCAGTTCCGGGAGGATCTCTTCTATCGCCTCAACGTCTTTCCGGTCGGACTTCCTTCTTTGAGGGAGCGCAAGAGTGACATCCCCTTGCTCCTCAATCATTTTCTGGAGTTGAATGCAGGACGTTCCGGAAAGGCTCCCAAGAGATTTTCCATCAAGGCCATCAAGGCCTTAGTGGATTACGACTGGCCGGGGAATGTGAGAGAGCTTCAAAACATGGTGGAGAGGTCTTTTACCATCACCAAGGATTCCGTCATTCACCTCAAGGACGTCACCACCTTCAACATCGGGAAGGGAAGAATAAAGGACATGACGCTGAAAGAGGCGGTAACCACCTTTGAACAGCAATACATTAGCGAAGTGCTTGAAAGTGTCAATGGAAACAAGAAAAAGGCAGCAACCCTGTTGGGCATTCACCGCAATACCCTTTTGGCCAAAACCGGCAGCCCCGGCCGCAAAAGATAGAAAAGACTGCCGGGATCTTTTCACTTGCCGAAGTGAGCGCAGAACATCCCCTCGTGCCGTGTCTCAAAAGTTCTGTCCTTAAAGATGGCAAGTTGAAATTCCGTAATATCGCTTCGGATTTGACCCACTTCCCAGGGACACGGAAATCCGAAATTCGAATATCGGAATTCGAGACAAATTCAAATGATTAAAATACCAATAACCGAAATGGACAGCAGTTGTTATTGGGGGCAACTTGTCTTGGGTTTTGAACATTAGTGCTTTAATATTGTTTCGGATTTCGGATTTCGATATTCGGATTTTACAACGATCCACAAGGCTATTGAATTGCCAAAATCAGGGACAGAACTTATGAGACAGTATACTAGGATCCCCTACATCAGATGCCGCACGTCTTTCTCACCTCCTCGTTCCCGGTAAGCTCTTTCACGGTACCCTGGTAACAGATCCGGCCATTGTCGATGATATAGCCCCTGTCGCTCAGATTCAGGGTGAATTTGACGTTCTGTTCCGCCAAGAGGACCGTCAGGCCGGCCTCCTTGAGGCGCCTGATCGTTTCCCCCAAGACGCGCACCAAAACAGGCGCCAGACCCTCGGTCGGTTCATCCAGAAGCAGAAATTCGGGGTTCCCCATCAATGCCCTGCCGATGGCGAGCATCTTCTGCTCCCCGCCACTCAGAAAGCCCCCCTTGCGGGAGTTGAAGCTTCTAAGGGAAGGGAAAAGGTCGTAGACTTTCTCTCTGTCCCATTCATCCCTTCCTTTGGCCTTTCTGGCCGCTATCTCCAGATTCTCTCCTACGGTGAGATCGGCAAAAATCCTCCGATCATCAGGGACGTAACCGATACCTCTTCTGACCAATTGAAAGGGCTCTTTTCCTGTAACGTCCTCACCCTTGAATCGAACGGACCCCCGCCTCGGTGGGGTCAAACCCAGGATGCTCTTGAGGGTCGTTGTCTTTCCCGCCCCATTTCTGCCCAAGAGACAGACCACATGGCTCGGGTCAACCTTCAAGGAAACCCCGAAAAGGATATGGCTCAACCCGTAGAACGTGTGGATTTCATCGACCTCAAGCATCCCCGCCCCCAAGATAGGCCTCCTGAACCTCCCTGTTTTGTTTTACCTCTTCCGGTTTCCCCTGAACGATGGTGTTTCCGTGATGCATGACCATAATACTCTGGGCGGTATTGAAAACCACAGCCATATCATGCTCGCAGAACAGAATGGTCAATCCTCTTGTCTCCGCAAGGCCCTTGATAAGGGCCATCGTCGCAGCCGTCTCTTCAGGTGACATGCCGGCTGTAGGCTCATCAAGAATGAGCATCTCCGGGTCATTCCCCAAGGCGATGGCGATCTCCAAAACCCTCTGGTCGCCATGGGAGAGAGACCCGGCAATATGCGTCGCCTTATCCAGAAGACCGACGCTTTTCAAAATATCGTTCGTCTCTTCCACCGCCATCCTGTAGGCAGGGCGGAAGAGGTTGTTGCTCTTGCCCTGGCGGGACAAGACCGAGACTTGCACGTTCCTGAATACGGAGATACGGTGAAAAATGTTGGCGATTTGAAAGGATCGTGCAATACCCCTCTTGCAGATCTGGTAAGGGGGCAATTTACTTATGTCCTCGTCATTAAAAAAGACATTCCCCTTGTCCGGTTTCAGCTGACCTCCGATCAGGTTGAAGAGGGTGGTCTTTCCCGCGCCGTTAGGCCCGATGACCGCCACCAGTTCTCCCCTTCTGACGGTCAGGTTAGCCCCGTTGACGGCCTGGAAGTTGTCAAACGATTTGTATACCCTCTCCACCCGCAGCATCTAATGACTTTCCTTTTGAAGCCCTTTGGGCCGAGGAGCCCATTTTTCCAAGATGAATCCCATGGCCCCTTCGGGCAGAAAAAAGATCAGCAGAATCAGGATGACCCCGAGGATCAGAGTCCAATACTCGGTATAGATACCCACAAAAGTACGCAGCGAGACCGTGATCGCCGCTCCCAAGATAGGGCCGGCAAAGGTGAACCAGCCCCCCAAGAGGCACATGATAAATATCTCAAGGGAGAGTACCCAGAAAAGAAGATCGGGGAAAACGGACCGTTCCACAATGACAAAGAGGACCCCTGCAACCCCGGCAAAAAACGTGGCGATCACAATGGCCATGAGCTGATGGCGCCTCACGTTAATGCCCACCGCCTCGCATCTTGCCGGATTATCCCGAATAGCCTGAAGGGTAGACCCGAAAGGGGATCGGTGGATGGCATACATGACCATGACGCAGAGGACGAAAAAGACGAGGACGAAGTAGTAAGCACTCGACGTGGACGAAATGAGGTCGGGAACAGGAACCCCGTGGATGCCGTCATCCCCGTGGGTGAGGGCATACCAGCGAAAGGCGATCGCCCAGATGAGTGATCCCAACGATATCTGAAGCATCCCGAAGTAGAGGCTGCTCAAGCGGACGCAAAACCAACCGATCAGAAACCCGACTGCTGCGGATACAAGGGGTGAAACAACAAAGCAAATCCATATGGGCAGGCCCGACTTTGTCATCAACAGTGCAAAGGCATAGGCGCCCACGCCATAGAATACGCCGTGATGAAATTGAAAGAGGCCGCCGTGGCCTACCACCATATTGAGGCTCATAGCCAAGAGAGCCGTAACAAAGATAACCGCCATGATATAGATGTAGAATCGCGGGATCAAGGTGGGCAGGAGGACAAGGATGATGAGCAAGACAGCCAACGCCAGTATGATTCTGAGATGAGAAGTCTTTTCCACCAAAATCGATTCCTCTTACCAGACTGCTTTGAGCAGACCACGTGGACGCCAGATTAAAACGATCACCACTGCCGTGTAGGGAAAGACGATGGCGAATTGGGGCCAGAAAAGGACACCGAAGGCCTGGGTCAGCCCGAAGATGAGCGAGCCGACCATGGCCCCCCACATGTTCCCCAGGCCCCCAATGGTAACGATTAAGAAGGCCTCGATGATCAAATTGTGATCCATGCCGAGCGTGATGCTCACGGTGGGCGCCACCAGGGCGCCGCCGAGCCCGGCGAGAAAGCACCCCAGCACAAAGGCGAAAGCAAAAACCCAACTCACATTGATACCGACCGCCCCCACCATTTCCCGATCCACGGCTGCGGCTCGCGCAATCTTGCCCAGCCTCGTCTTGTTCGTGAAGAGCCAAAGACCAACGGCCACCAGAGGGCCGACGATAAGGAGAAAGAAATTGTACCGTGGGATCGATGCGCCGAAAATATAGACGGACCCATTGAACAAAGCCGGGGGCATGATGGACTTATATTCCGCGCCCCATACGATTTTGACGAGGTCGCCGAGGATAAGGCTGAGGGCAAAGGTGAAGAGCAGAAGCATCAAGTGCTCCCGCTGGTAAAGATGACAAAAGAGAAACCTTTCAGCCACCAAACTGACTAAGGCGACCACGAAAGGCGACAGGACCAGGGCCAGCCAGAAACCGGCCGGGCCGGCCACGAACTTGGTGATGCTGTAGGCTGAAAAAGCCCCGATCATGTACAGAGATCCGTGGGCAATATTGGGCACCCGGAGCACACCAAGGACAAAGCTCAGTCCCGAGCATACGACAAAAAGAATCATGGCGCGACTGAGCCCCACAAAAAACTGGCTTCCCAAGGCCCCCAAATCGAACACGATTTTCCCCTATTTTCCCTGAGGCGTCCGGAGGGAGGCGCCCCTCCCTCCAGCGCCTCGAAAAGAGCTATTTCTGTCGAGACTTTGCGATTTCTTCGCAGGTCGGCAGAACCTCATCGCCCGGCAGCGTCGTGACATCACCCGCCACCACGAAATCGTACTGAGGGCTCTTCTTGGTGACGCCGAAATACATGGGGTAAACCGCCTGATGGTCACAGGCCCTCATCTCCACCATGCCGCCCACAGGATTCTTGACCTTCAGCCCCTCCAGGGCGTCCACAAACTTCTCCTTGTCAATCTTACCCGCCTTTTTGAAACCCTCGGCAATGTAATAGGCCGTCAGATAAGCATTGAAGGCGGGGAAACCGGGAGGGGTTCCATAGGCCTTCTGAAAGGCGTCCACAAAGGCCTTGTTCTCAGGGGTTTCGGGGTAATAAAAGAGGTACTGGATGGTGCCCATGACGCCTTCGGGTGCTTCCGCCCCAAGGGGTTTGAGAACGGCATGATCGATCGCGGTATGAATCCAGGAAGGGATCTTGGCTGCCATGCCGGTGGACTTCAGGGCTTTCAGGGCATTGGTCATGCTGGCGCCGCCCGTGCAGAAGATGACCGCATCCGGTTTGGCCCCCATAATGGCGGTGAAGTAAGGCACCAGGTCGGGCTCACCGACTTTCCACCAGGATTCACCGATCTTTTCCACATCGGGTTTCAGGGCCTTCAAGTTTCTCCACGCTGCATCGGCGATCGCGTGGCCGTAGGAATAATCATCTCCGGCGATCCAGTATTTCTTGTAAGGTTTCTTGGCCAGGCCCACGCCCCCCGCCTTTCCTCCCATGGCGGTATTGTCCGCCGTGGAGAAGACATAACGGTGTCCGGCGGCGCCCGTGATTTTTTCGTCCTTGGATATCCACACGATAAATGGGACCTTCTCCTTCTTGGCAACGGCATCGGAAACCGCCAGGGCAACCCCGCTGTTAATGGTCCCCACAAGAACGTCCACGTTCTCTCTCATGACGAGTTCCTTGGCCATGTTGAGACCGATATCCACTTTGAACTTGGTATCTCTCGTGGTGAATTCAATTTTGCCCCCCAGAACACCCCTCTTGTTGATGTCCTCCAGGGCAAGTTTGAAGCCGTTCAGGGCGTCGTTCCCATAAACGGCCGCGGGCCCGCTGTAGCAGTCGATGATCCCCACCTTAATGTTCCTTGCTTCGGCCTTCCCAGGGAGCAAGGTCACCGTTATGGCCAGAATGCCCCCCAGTAAAGCGAGACTTGCGATGAAAACCATTTGCTTTACTTTAATAATCATCTCTTTTCTACCCATGGTAGACCCTCCTTTCATATTCCTTCGAAAATCATTGGGTTAATAAAATGGCATGTCAGGAAATTACTGTGGTTCCGACGCCCCCTCAAGAAATTGACCTTGATCGACGCCTGCATTGCTGCGAGAGAAGTTCACTGATGGATTAGATCTTACGGGTTCCCAAAAATTCTCAATTTTCAGTATGTTAATATATGAAAAAGACCGCAAGGTGTCAAGACTAAACGGCTTATTGCCCGAATCTTGATCAGATAGTGTGCGAGGGCTTGGGACGACAAGGCCGAACACTCACGAAAGGTCCTTGAGAATCTCCCGAAGGTCTGCTTTCAGCTCCTCGATGGAACTCTTCTGCTCTTGAGAACTCTTGGATACCTCCTTTTTGAGCCTTTGCCTGGCTCCTTCAATGGTGAGCTTCTCTTCATAAAGGAGCCTCTTCACTTCCAGGATAGTGTCCAGGTCTTTTTTCTGGTAGGTTCTCTGGTTGGTATCGGCCCTGATGGGCCGAATCTGGGGAAATTCGCTTTCCCAATACCGGAGGACATAGGGTTCCACGCCGACGATCCGGCTTACTTCACCTATACGAAAATACCTTTTATCATCTGGAATCTGCATGAGATGCTTAGCTCTCTCTCAACCTGCCTCCGGTTTCCTTCCCTATCTGACGGATAACGG
>JAZDGZ010000404.1:0-8662 GCA_043806375.1 Pseudomonadota bacterium
CTATGACATCCCTCCCTTTGGCCCGGAACCCCAAGAGCGCTTTCACATTCTCAATGAAAGACTTGCTCCCCACCCCGGTTAAATGAAGCAGCAGGATTTAACGGGGCAGGCGGCGAGGCTGCCCGTCCATTCTTCGTCTCTGATTTTCGCCCCATCTCCCGGTTATTCCTCTATCCAGGCTTTGTGCTACTCCTTAAACTCCGGGGGAAAACACCCTTTTTGCCATCGAAAAACGCATTATGAAAAGGGGTCTCCGTTTGACCTATGATCAAATACCCCGTTGTTAAAATTTAGTGCCGGGGACGGATTCAACCTAAAAAAACAAAACCCCACCTCTCTCATTGAGAAATGGGGCTTCCAGATAATCAGTCCATGGCGTCCCCTAGCTTAGGGTTGGCGGATCTTCGATGATTTTCCAGGAGAGTGCCGTAAATTGATTATTTTGTCAAGGGCTCGCGTCCTGAGAAAGAACCCCCCCGTGCCCAAAATTCTAGACAGGGGCAATTCTGGAGAGGTAGGATCTAGGTGTTCATGGCAAGCCTGAACCCAAGAGCTATATAAGACCTTTCAATGGTAGACATAAGAACGACGATGATCTATACCCATACAATCAAGAGCCGGACCCTAAAAGAGGCGAAGAGTCCCCTCGACTTCTGATTGCCGGTTCTATTCATCGTTTCGTGATATCAACATGGATCTTGGGAAAATCCCTCCTAACCTCCCTTTCCAGAGGGAGGGATTCAGGTTGTCCGATAACTCGCTTTCCGTTTATGGCGAGTGCGGGGTGAGGGTGTAAGTGCCTGAAATACCACCCCCTCTCCTGACCTCTCCGCCTTGAGGGAGAGAGGAATGATAGGTTGTCGGACAGCCTCAATTCCCGTCTTTGGCAAAGAGGGGGGAGGAGGAGGCAAAGGAGGTTATCCGAATTATGGGCACTTTAAAAATTGGTTGGATCGGCACCGGGGTCATGGGCGCTCCCATGGCAGGCCATCTCCAGGCGGCCGGGCATGAAATGCATGTCTTCAATCGAAGCAAAAGCAAAACCGAGGGCCTGGTCGGTAAAGGGGCCGTCTGGTGTGATTCCCCGGCCAAGGTGGCGGAGAGCTCCGACATTGTTTTTACCATGGTGGGCCTACCAAGTGATGTAGAGGAAGTATACCTCGGGGATCAAGGCATTTTTTCCGTCCAAGGACCCTACAGGATCGTGGTGGATATGACCACCAGCCGGCCGAGCCTGGCCAAGACCATCGCGCAAGAGGCTGACGGAAAGGGGATCGAAAGCCTGGACGCGCCGGTTTCCGGAGGCGACATTGGGGCGAAAAATGCTGCGCTGGCCATTATGGTGGGGGGAAAAAGGGAGACCTTTGACAGGGTGCTTCCCCTTTTTCAGCTCATGGGAAAGAATATCTCCTATATGGGGGTTCACGGCGCGGGACAGCACACCAAGGTGAGCAATCAGATTCTTGTCGCGGGAAACATGATCGGGGCCTGTGAAGCCCTTCTCTATGCAGCCAGGCTTGGGCTTGATCAACAGGCCGTGATCGACATCATCGGGAAGGGGGCGGCCGGTTCCTGGGCGATCAACAACCTGGGGCCCCGAATGGTCCGAGGGGACTATGCCCCGGGTTTTCTTGTGGAACATTTTATCAAGGATATGGGGATCGCCCTGGCCGAGGCCGAGGCCGTCGGACTTTCTCTGCCGGGTTTGGGGCTTGTGCACCAGCTGTTCGTTGCGGTCAAGGCACAGGGACAGGAGCGTTCCGGAACACAGGCCCTGTACCTCGCCTTGAAAGTTCTTAACGGAGAGAGGTAGCTTCGTACTGAAAAAAGTCAAAGTATTCACCACAGAGACACTGAGGACACAGAGGGGGAATTAATTTTTCGTCTATCGGGAGATACCGATAGACGAAAATTGTTTTCTGTGCCAGCTGTGTCTGGTAGGCAAAATTTTTAACTCTATTTATGGCAAGCAGACCTTGGGATTGTCCTGAAAAAAACTGACACCTTTTCCCTCTGATTTTTCAGACGGCGCCTTGTAACGACGGCGCAAAGGGTTATATTTTTCCGCATTGGATGCGTCTGAGATAAGAGTAATGCGTCCGTAAAAAGTCGAAAAACGCCATTTTCCGTGATTACGGCAAATCCCGGATCAGGTCCGGGGCAGGTGCCGGAATCCGGTATTTTCATAGAGTTACAAAAACCTGGACCCCGTTTTTCAACGGGGTGACGACTTCTTGAGAGGCCGGTAAGATTGAAAAGGGGGTCATAGGGAAAGGGATGAAACCCATTCTTCTCGAGGTGGTGGCTCCCATGCTTTCGAGCGTGGAGATGGGCTGCCAAGGCTGCAGTTGCATCTTCGGCGCTTTGGGCATAAAGGGCAAAGATCGCGCGGCCTGCGCCGACGGATATCCTGATGATTGGAAGGCGGCGGTAGGTTATCTGGAAAACTGGATCCGGGATCTGTCCCGGCTCTACAGACATCGCCTCCGTATTCGGGTCATTGACGCCCAGTCCCCCCTCGGTCTGTGGAAGCAAATCAGGCACAAAGTTTTCCGGTTCCCCGCCTTTATCGTGAACCAAAAGGGGACTTATATAGGATGGGACTCCGGCGATTTGGAGACCCTCATCGACGGGTATGTCCGAGAGGACACAGCGCGGCATAGCCGCAACCAAATCCGAAGCACGAAGCACGAAATTCGAAACAAATTCAAATGACCAAAATTGTCCGCGCTTCGCTTGGACTCCCCACCCTTAGGGCGGGTCCCCAGTTTCAAATGATCCAAAAAAGTTGGAAACCAAGACAGGAAAAATACTTAAGAGAATTTCAAGAAATCGCACATTAGTAGTACAGGGGACGCCCGACGAAGGGCGTCATGAGCCGGGGAAGAGGGCATCCCTCAGTTTTCCCACCATCTCCAGGCCCCTCACCTCTTTGTCGAAAAGAGGAATCTCGCCCCGTACATTCTCGAAGGTCTGATAGACTTCCTCCCGGTAGCGCTCCTGCATCTTCACTCGGTTCAGGATGAACTCGGCGGTACCCTCCTCAATCTCGGACTTGTCGATCGCCTGATTGACGACCACGCCCCCTATGGGTATTCCGAAATCCCGGAACCAGCCTATGAAGCGTCGAATCACCGCGATCGGCAAGGACTCCAGGAGGGTCACGAAAAAGAAGGCGCTCTTGTCCTGATCCGTCAAGACTTCCCTCATCTGCTCGATGCGGTCCCGAAAGGCCGTGAGGTAGTTGAGCAGGGGGTCTTCCTCTTCCTCGACCTTCTTTTTCCGAAAGGAGAGGCTCAGGCGCATGTCCTTTGCCTCCTGCCTGCTCTTCATCATCTTGTCCACCCACAGGCCATAGACCTTGGACATACCCAGGAGCCTCCTGGCGTTTGCCGTGGGCGCCGTATCAAAGACGTAAAACTCAAAGGCATCGTCGAATATGATGTTGGTCATATTCTCAAACATGGCCGATTCCTCAAATGCCGGGTTCATGGTGGCGGATTCAATGAAGTCCTCGGCCTTGGTGGGGATGTCGGCAAACTTGAGGAACCAGCCTATTTTCTCGCGGATTTCCTTCTTGGATTTCTCAATGGTATCCTTGGTGTCAATCTCCTGGACGTAGAGGTTTTCTGCGCCCGGCATGGGAACGGGTTTCCCAAAGACATCCAGCTTAAAAAGGTTCGAGAGGCTGTGGACCGGATTGGTGGACGCGAGAAGGGTCTTCTTGCCCTGACCGGCCATCCATAGCGCTGCGGCGGCAGCCACCACCGTCTTGCCCACCCCGCCTTTCCCTCCGAAGTAGATGTATCGCATCCGAGGGTGCTCTTTGAAGAAGTCTGCCATCGTGTTTTTCATGATAATTTCTCCCCAAACATCTCTTCAGCAAGCTTTCTGATCGTATCAAGGCCCTTGATCTCCGAATCGAACTCCGGCACCATGGAAAGGACGGAAGCCCCGAACCTCTCATCGATCATGTGCAGGGCCTTGGACTGCATCTCGATCCGGTTTCTCAGGTAGGCCGGGATATTCTGATTCAGGAGATCCCTGCTGATGACCCGGTTCACGAGATAGCCGGCCAGGGGTACGTTGTACTTGGCAAAGAGCTGGCCCGCTTTCTCCGTGTCGACGATGGTCATCTCTTCCGGATTCACCACAAAGAAAAAGGCGGTCTTTTTTGTGTCCGTCATGATCTTGGAGGAGGTCCCTATCCTTTCCTTGATATACAGCAACTCATTGTAAATCTGGTCTTCCTGCGACTCCTCCTCCCTCTTCATGGTGGCAATCGCCTTATCATACTCGCGCATCTGCTCTCTCAGGTTCGTTATCTTATCCAACCAGGCGTCATAGATGGCCGCCATACTCAGGTAGTAGAGGGCGTGGCCGAGGGGGACCAGGTCATAGATGTAATAGTCGAAATCTGCCTTGACCACGATGTCTACGACCGCGTCAAAGATGGCACTCTCTTCCATGGCCGGCTCTGCGGAAGAGGCTTTGATGTAGCTCTCAATCTCCTCCGGGATTTTTTTCATCCCGTACATGGAGATGATCTTCTGCCTGATCTCTTCCTGGTAGTCCGTGATGCGCCTGTCCGCATCCACTTCACAGGCATAGAGATTGGGTATGATCTCGATGTTGCCCTTTCCGAAGATGTCTTTCTCGAAGATATCGCTCAGGGATGCCTGAGGATCTACTGAGAAGACGAGCACTTTTTTCCCCTTCCTGGCCAGGTAATAGGCCGTTGCCGCTGAGAAGGATGTCTTGCCCAGCCCTCCCTTTCCTCCGTACATGATGTATCGCCTGTCGGGGTACTTTTCAAAAATGTCGGCTAAAGACATAGGTCCTCCAGTTTGTAGCAATGGGAGCGCACAAAGCGGTTTCAGTGAACTTTTTCGTCAGCTAATACACGCGCAATTTTTCTTTTGGCTTCTCGGAGTCCCCCCTCACCCTTACCCTCTCCCCCGGCCTGGGGGAGAGGGCGGGTGAGGGGGCCAAATAGCAAATGAATAAACGCGTTCGCGTTAATACATGCTGTCCACAAAGTCCTTTTCCCTGAGCATTCTCCGTTTCCAGGTGGTGATTTGAGGTACCACGTGGGGGAGAAGGCGCAGGGAATAGTAGGGCGGCAGTATGGGGACACCCAGCATATCACCCATCGTGATAAGGATGAACAGGTGCTCCATGCTGGAGCGCGTCTTGAGGGCATGCCTTGCCATGCCATGGGTGGCCATGCCGTAGGTAAAATCCTTGAAAAATCCTACCACGCCTCCCGAGGCTTTCTTTTTCTTCTCTTTCTCATTCTCTGTCATGGTCAAACCTCTTAAAATCCGTTTTTCAATCACTTATATGATCAAAAAAATCCCGTTCTTTGAGGATCCTTTTTCTCCAGGGATGCAGGTTCTTCATGCAGTAGGGCAAAAATCTCAGGTGGTAGTAATTGAAGAGGTGCGGGAAACCGATAAGAGACCCGAAGAGCCCCAGCATAAAAAGGTTATCCGCGGAACGTTTTTCCGCATAAAAGTGCTTGAAAAGGCCGTAGAGGAAAAGGCCTTTCAAGTAGTCCCTGATGCCCTTAATCCAGGAATAGAACAAGGAAGTGCCCCAAAGGAAATTAGGGAGCATATACCCGGCTTTGAATAACCTCAGGCCGGGTTATATGCCCCCTCACTTTCTAGTAAACCTCAAATCCACGACTAGGCTACCGCCTTTTCTGCCTCCGCAGGGGCACCTGCCACGCCTGCCTTGTATTTCTTAAAGGCCTTCCAGCCGTCATAGGCAAGGAGCAGGGCGCAGATGATGAGGAGGATGGCGACGGCCGCAGCGAAAAGGTTGCCGAAAACCTTCTTGCCCTGAATTGCAGCGGGTATGAGCTTGAAGAAGGATGTGTAAAAAAGGGCGGCGACCGTCGTGGCATACATGAAAAACATGGGATAAATGACCACCTTGTAGTTCTTGGCCTTCTGCACCAGAAAGAGGGTGACAAGGAGGAGGGCCAAGGAGGCCATGAGCTGATTGGCACCGCCAAAGAGGATCCAGACGTACAGCCAGGTCCCCGTCTTGACCAGGATGAAGGTGATGATCAGGGCCACGATGGTGGCAACATGGGGATTCTTGGCGGCGGGGACGGCATCCCCCATGAGTTCGGCGCTGGCAACCTTCATGAAGCGGAAAACCAGGTTGACGATGGTCAGTGCCAGGATGATGATCATGGAGCCGGCCAGGGCCTGTGCGTAACTCGTTGAGAGACCGAGCGTCGTGATTGCCCCGCCCAGGCCGCTCACAAAGATGCCCACCGGGTTGCCTACCTGTTTGATATAAGCCGCCTTGTCCGCAAAGGCCGTGGCGCAGACGATCACTGCAATGATGGAGATCGTAAATTCCGCAAACATCGCCCCTGCAGTGACGGGTCTCACATCCAGCTCGTTTTCAAGCTGCCGCGAGGTGGCGGTACTGGAAACCAGGCTGTGCCATCCGGAAATGGCGCCGCACGCGATGGTGACAAAAAGAAGAGGCCAGAGAGGACCCATACCGATGCTCCAGGATGTAAAGGCAGGCAGCGTCAAAGGCTTGGCGCCGATCAGCACGCCGATAACGCCGGCGATGATCCCGAAGTAGACCACATAGACGGAGGCGTAATTATAGGGTTGAATAAAACGCCATACCGGCAGGATGGAACTGAAATAACCGAAGATCAGGACGCATACCAGGACGGTTGTGTAGGAAAGGCTTATGGTCCAGATCGTGCCCAGCCAGATGGAGACAAAGATCAGGACGATGGCGATGGCCGTGGTCACCAGGATATTGACCTTTGATTTGTAGATCATATGGCCCACCAGAAAAGCCACGCCGATGATAATCAGCATAGGAAAGGGAAGTGCCGCATTCTTGCTGACACCGCTCGTAATGACGTGACCGAAGGCCGTGGCTATCAGGAGGAGATAGAAATAGACGAAAGTGAGCAGGATTTTTCTTGCCCTTGGAGAGATCAGTTTGTAGCTCAAGGCCCCGAAAGTATCCCCATCGCTCCTCATCGATATCATGGCGCTGGAAAAGTCGTGAAGCCAGCCTATGAAAAGGACGCCTAAGCCCAACCAGATCAAGGCGGGCAGCCAACCCCACTGCAGGGCCACTATGGGACCTATAATCGGTGCTGCTCCGGCAATGGAGTTGAGCTGAAACCCAAAGAGGACGTTCTTGTTTGCAGGCATAAAATCCACGCCGTCCATGAACATCTTTGCGGGCGTTGCCCTGTTTCCATCAACCTCAAAGATGTTCTTGGCCACGTGGCGAGCGTAAACCCAGTATCCGACAACCACGATGACACACCAAAACAATAAGACCCATAATGAATTCATATCTTCCCTCCTCAGAATTGTTCCAAAACGCAAAGAAAAATGAATTGTTTTTTGGACTCCACCCAGCCCGGCCCGCTTGCCGGCCAGGTGACTCATGGATCAACCTGCGTTCAAGCATCACGTGTTTATGCTGCGAACGACGGGAAGTGAAAAATCATGCGGATATGTGCAACATCGACCGATCTGCGGGAACGCCTATCACCTCCTTTGTCCGAGAGTGAAGGGTTATGAAGATTCGTGAATGGATGACTGGACCGTCAACGCGAAGAAAACCTCTTTTTCTGCCACCTCCTTTCTGAGGCATGACTTTTAGAAAATATAAGAAGAGCAAAGATAAATCAGTTGATATAAATATTCTTTAACAAACAGTAGTTTCCGATGTCAAGATTTAAGACAAAGGAGCACCCCGTTGGTCAAAAGCCGCTGGTTTTCTGAATTCATGGAAATCATGCGTCTGCCCCAAAAACGGGTGGTCGGAATCAACGGGTTTTGACTAGGAGATGCGTAATACCCCGGCCCCCTGCATTTTCCCCTCTTTAAGAAGGCCCAGGGCAAGATTGGCCTCCTCCAGTCCGAATTCTTGAACCTCCGGCCTGATTCCGATTTCAGCGGCCAGAGGCAGAAATTCCAGGGCGTCACGCCTGGCAACGTTGGCAACGCTCTTCAGTTCCTTCTCATACCAGATGTGCTCAGTATAATCCAGTTCGGGCACGGGATCAATCTTCCGGATGGCATTGATAGCGACCCTCCCTCCTTTATTGAGTGCCCTCAGGGCTTCCTTTACGGTTTCCCCGACAGGGGTGAAGTCGATAGCGCTGTCAAGTCTCTCAGGCGGAGAATCCCCGGTGGCCCCGACCCAATCCGCGCCCAGCCGCACGGCCAGGTCTTGGTGGGCCCTCTGCCCCTTCCGGGTAAAAACGAAGACCGTGCACCCCCAATGCTTTGCGACCTGAATAGCGATATGGGCCGAGGCCCCGAAGCCGTAAAGACCAAGGATGCCACCCCGCTTGATGGCTGAAAGCCTCAAGGCCCTGTAGCCGATCACCCCGGCGCACAAAAGGGGAGCCGCTTGGGAGTCTGAAAATGCCGCGGGGATCGGGTAGGCAAAATTTTCGGGCACAACGGCATATTCCGCGTAACCTCCATTGGCATGGAGACCGGTCGCCCTGAAATGGTCGCACAGGTTTTCGTCGCCCCTAAGACAAAATCTGCATTTTCCGCAACTCGAATAGATCCAGGCAATCCCCACGCGATCACCAACGGCGAACGTCGTCGCGTCTGAACCCCGGGTCACCACCCTGCCAACAATC
>JAZDGZ010000405.1:0-3320 GCA_043806375.1 Pseudomonadota bacterium
GCGAACAGCTTACCTATGGACACCTCAGTCAAAATTCCGTAGATAATAAGGATGGTGCTTGGAGGGATAAGTATAGCCAAGGTACCGGCAGAGGCTACGCAGCCGGTAGCTAATGAGGCGTCGTAATGATACTTTTTCATCTCCGGCAATGTGACCTTACCCATAGCCGCTGCCGCAGCATTGGTTGATCCACATATGGCACCAAACCCAGCGCAGGCAAAGATGGCAGCCAAACAAAGACCCCCACGCAGGTGTCCCAAAAATTTGAAGGCAACCTCGAAAAGTTTGCCGCTCATTCCCGAATAGAAAGCAATCGTCCCCATAAAGATAAACATGGGGACGACGCTCAGGGAATAGGAGGAAAACAAGGACCAGAAATCTCTGGCAAGGATGGAAAGACCGCCCCCCGCCGAAGTTACATAGCCGAAGCCTAGGAGGCCAACCAGACCCATCGCATAGGCTACAGGCATCCGCATGAGGAATAGGAGAACGAGAAGAAAAACGCTAATGAGGGCAGCTATAGTCGGGGTCATTTTTTAATTACCTCTCCCAGTGACTTTATAGTGTCAACAAGAATTACCAACCAAAGCAAAGCACAACCAAAGGCTATGGCGTACACAAAGGGGTGAAAAGGGGTTTGAACCGTCATAGACACGTCACCTTTCCGCCACATCTCATTGCCCAATACGACACTCTGCCACGCTGCCAAGGCGAAGAGCCCCAAACTGAGAATACCAGTGATACTATCGATGACTGCCTGAACACGCTGGGGAAGAAGCATCACTATGAACTCCACGCGGACGTGACCCCTCTGAATACCACAGTAGCCTAGAGCAAGGGCAATGAGTATCGTCCCTATTAAGCCAGTCCAGTCATAGGTGCCAAGAATGGATTTTCCGAAGACCCGGAATACGATATTGGCACCGAGCAAGAGCATCATGGCGACCACCGCTCCTTGAGCTATCCGGTTGCACCAACGACTGAATAGAATGATCAGCCTTTCGAAATACTCCATTTTTCCTCTACCCCCTCCCAAGATTAGGGCCGGCAATTCAATAAACTCCCGAGCAACCGCTCGCTGGTACCGCGACATTGCATCCTTACAGAAAGGAGCTGACTCGGGATGCCATAGCAGCCATTGATAAACAAGTTTAAGGCTCGACCCCGCCTATTCGTTCCTGAGCCGCAGCACGCTTATTTCTTAGGGGGTCTCCATGGTGCATACTTCTCCTGATTGTTCTTTTCCGCAATCCTACCTGCCTCACTGACGATCTCCTCGCCAGGAAAATCTTTCTCGTTCAGGGTGGCAACATACCTATCGCGGATCGGCCTCATGGCATTTTTCAACTTCGTTTTTTCAGCCTCAGGCAAGTATATAACTTGATGTGTCTTTGGCAGGTAACTCTCAATAGTCATATCAGGATCGAAAGCGCTCCAGATTCGACCCTGCAACTTCACCATTTCAAAGGCAACGTCGTCAAAGGCCGCCTGAAGGTCCTTGGGCAACGAGTTCCACTTTTTCCGGTTCATGACGCAGTATTTCCCATCATTGTAAATTTCGGGCACAAAGGTTGAATAGCTAAAGACCTCGTCCAGCTTAAAGGCCTGCACGGCTCCCATGGGTATAACGGCGGCGTCAATGACCCCTTTGGCCCCCGCCAGGTAGATCTCAGCCGACGGAAGGCCTATCGGCTCAGCCCCAAGGGCCCTGAGGGCCTCGACACCCGGGCCGATGACCCTGACCTTTAACCCCTTCAAATCCTCCACACTGCGAATCGGTTTCTTGGAATGGACCCACCCGGGGCCGACGCCGCAGAGAAGGAGCACCTTCACGTCGTCGAGTTCCTTCGGCTTGTACTTGTTGTAGAATTCCCAGTGGGTCAAGGCATTGGCGTAGGCACTGGACGGCGGGGCAATACCGGGCTGGCCCAGGGTCGTCATGACCGGAAAGAGACCCGGGTTAAGGCCGAAATTCGCCCAACCCACGTCGGCAATGCCTTTGCCCACCCCGCCAAAGATGTCGGCTGAGGAG
The DNA here is from genome assembly GCA_043806375.1 of Pseudomonadota bacterium. Classification (GTDB taxonomy): domain Bacteria; phylum Desulfobacterota; class DSM-4660; order Desulfatiglandales; family HGW-15; genus JAZDGZ01. The sequence goes on from JAZDGZ010000405.1 coordinate 2,033, forward strand.
AGCAAGGAACCTGCGGCGTAATAGGCCACGTCCAAGTGGTACTTTCCCTTAGTCTTCTCTTCCACCATTTTAAACAACACGGGTACCGAGAAAATGGCATTCCACGATTTAGGATTGTAGATATGGGCTAATGAAAGTTTTATCTGTTTCGCTTTAGTCCCCCCCTGAGCCCAGGCCAAAGAAAGAGGTATTGCCAATAAAACGAGCAGCAGGGAAACGAAAAACCTTTTTTTGATTCGCATTGTTTTCAACTCCTTTCTTTGTGAAACGATGGTCAGAACATGTACCAGTAAATCAATTCCGCCGCATTTATCAGGTCATACTTTGCCATTACCACCTCCCTTCTCGTAACAGTGAAGTTTTTGGTGATAGAGACTTATGATACATTTAAGTTGTTGGGAAGGATTGATGAGGGTCTCCGCCCGCCTTGGCTGCCCCTTTCTGCACGGCCTTTCCCCGTTCCCCCTCGTTTTTGAAAAGAGACCCCCATGCCCCTGCTAGTCGGTAAAACCGTTCTTGGATAAGAATGTTTCTCAAATCCCCCTTATCCCCCCTTTGGAAACTGCTTCAGGGCACACTTCACTCCCTGCGTGCATGCGGGTGCTGGATCTTGCCTAGCCCGCGCGTGGGCGTGCTGCCCAGCTTACTGCCCGTCACCCGTCTTGAGGAGGTCAGTGAAGACGGACTGCCACTTGCCGAGGATTTCGCTTCGGAGTCCGTCGCTGATCCGAACGATGGGGTACCACTCCGGCTTCCACTCCAGCGGGCGGCAGGCGTCGATGATCACCTTGGAGGCCACAAGCGGCTTTGGCGCCACGCGGTACTTCCTTTTCTCCTCGGCCGAGATGGCCGGGTCCGATGTCTGGGTGCCGCAGTGGTGGAGGATCTGGATCGCGCGGTCGGGAAGGGACCGGCTCACCATCGCCCAGATCACCTGCTTTAAGTCCGAGGGGTCAATATCCTCTTCCACCACGATGGTGTACCTACTGATTTCGGAATTCTGGGAAGCCAGCAGACCCACGTCCCTGGCGTGGCCCGGGTACATCTGCTCCACCGAGACCACGTTGAAGAGCTGGGCGCCGGCCGCCTCAGAATAGCACCAAACGCCCTTTATGCCGGGGATGCCGGCCGATTCCAGCCGATTCCAAATCACCACCGATTGGTTCACCGCCACGCCCAAGGCGCTGGCGTCGTGCGGGGGGATCGCCATGTGTTCGCACGTGAGGATGGGGTCATCCCGGAAATGGATGGCCTTCACCCGCACGACCGGCTCCGGGACAGGGGAGAG
>JAZDGZ010000406.1:0-5111 GCA_043806375.1 Pseudomonadota bacterium
TGATCAGTTATGAAACTATATCATTGGAAAACGGCATTAGCAATGATGAAAAGAAAGCTAGGATGAGTTCTTTCAGCTTACTCTATCTTTAGGCTTTGGCTTATTCGTTTGGGATTTCAAAAGATCTATCAGCAGGTTACACTTAAGATTTGGCTTGCCGGATGGGGGACATACTTGACGAACCGGCGACCTGAGGTTGGGAGGCGCTGGAGTGGGCGGTATGGTGAAACCGCTAATATTCAAATGATCGTGGAACTTGTCCGGATCGTAGTACTAAAAGTATATCATGAGCGCAATAATTCACATATTCGGTGAATTAATGCGCCTGGCGCCAAGTCCCCGTGAGGATGAGCGTAAGCCGAATTGGTCCAAGGACAATCCGAATGGACGTTCGCGGTTCTTCGAATACGAAGAACTCATCAACCGTGATAAGGCGAGCCTCGATATCTTTTGGCTTAAAGACGATAGCCTGAATGAATCAGAAAATCTGCCCGCGCCAGGCATCATCGCCCGGGAAATAGTTGAGGATCTGGAAGCCGCTCTTGAACAATTCCGCCAAATTGCTGAAGATCTGGTCGAGGAAGAGAAATTGCAGGGTAAGGGTCAACCCAAGACAAGCATTTGAATTGACATAGAATGATGAAAAAACGTTGAGAAAGGGAGGGTGGCTGGGTCGGTAGCCGGGCCCGACCAAGGCAACCGCAAGAGTTTTCCACCTGCTGCCTCGCGCTGTTCTTGGAGTGGTTCATGTAAAGTTAATGCCATTTTTTTACATTACGGCCGGGAAATGTAAAGAAACGGTCCTCCATTTCACGCTTATCACAAGAGGTCGAGTCTACGCTTGACTTATGTTGACAGTTCTGAGAGGCAAGTTGCATCAGCAGGCCATCAAGGATAGAGTGTGAGGGTTGCTGGTATCATGAGATGAACCGTGGACGGCGATGGGATCTTTGAAGGCCGAAATGATTACTCGATGTCGATTGACCTGCAAAAGCACAGAACCGAATTAAAGAACGCTTTGATAATAGGTCAAACGGAGATCTGCCCCGTTCTCATAAGGATTCCAAATTCTCGAACGCCTGCTCCAAGAGGTGGATAATGCCTGAACAGCGACATCCCGCGAAACGCCCGGAAGGCTATGCGCGGTTCCTGGAAGAGGTGAAGACCCGCATCCGTGAAGCGCAGATCAAGTCGGTCTTGGCGGTCAACCGGGAGCTTATCCTTCTATATTGGGAAATCGGAAGACACCTGGACCAAGAGCAAGACCGCCGCGGATGGGGCGCGTCCGTCATTCCCCGCTTGGCCAATGATCTTCGGAATGAATTACCCGAGGTCAAAGGCTTTTCTAACCGTAATATCGGGAGGATGCTCGCCTTTTTTCGTGAATATTCAGAGCTGGCAACAGTTTTGCCACAACCTGCGGCCAAATTAGAGGGCGACCGAATTTTGCCACAGCCTGTGGCAAAAACAGCGGCTGTTCTGCCACATGCCGATCTCCAGGCCCTTGTCCTACATATACCATGGGGCCATAACATCCTGCTGATGGAAAAGGTCAAAGACCGCTCTATCCGACTGTGGTATGTGCAAGCCACCATTCAGCATGGCTGGAGTCGTAATGTCCTTAGCCTGATGCTCGACAGCCGTGCCCACGAAAGGCAGGGGAAGGCGGTCTCCAATTTTGCCGACAAGCTGCCTCCGGCGCAGTCGGACCTTGCAGAGCAGACTCTGAAAGATCCCTATATATTCGACTTCCTGACACTGGAGCAACCCTTCCGTGAGCGGGAACTGGAAAGCGGGCTTGTTCAACATCTCGAAAAGTTCTTGCTGGAACTGGGCACCGGTTTCGCATATGTGGGCCGCCAAGTGCATCTGGATGTAGGGGATGAGGATTTCTATATTGATCTGTTGTTCTATCACCTCCGACTGCGCTGCTTTGTGGTGATCGAACTGAAAACCGGGGCCTTTAAGGCAGACTATGCCGGCAAGATGAATTTCTACCTGAATGTGGTGGACGACCGCATGCGGCATTCGTCGGACAATCCAAGTATCGGGCTCATCCTTTGCCAGAACAAGAACCGTGTACTGGCCGAGTACGCCTTGCGTGGTATGAAAAAGGCTATTGGTGTTTCCGAATATCAGTTGACTCGCGCTCTGCCGAAGGAGTTGAAATCGGCGCTGCCCACAATCGAGGAGATCGAAGCCGAACTGGCCCCCGCTGCTCAGTCGTTAATCAAGGCTAAACCGCGAAACACACGAACCACTCGAAAGGAAACAAAGGAATGAATGGTTTTTCCTGTCTTTCGTGATGGCGGGGTCGCATCTTGCTTTTTGATTTTTTTATCTGCCCGTGCTGAAAAAAGATACGATGGGTTTCACCGATTCAACCCATCCTACGTCTACTGTTTGGGCTGGTCGGACCAATGGGTTGAAATATTGCGGCAATCGTGATAGATCGGCCCCAAAATAGAGCTTAGACCTGCATTTTTAGCCTCGAAATGAGCCTTCTAAGGTCCTGCGCAAATAACGGGGGGGCGTACGTGAGGTATTGAGTCGTGGGGGTTTGCTTCGGCCCAGGTATAAGGGCGGGGGCGGAGTGGGGTATCTGTAAGGAATGTGACTTGCGCGGGCTATGCATCGCCGGTGGGGTCAAGCCCCCGGTCGCTACAGGGAAAGGAACAACATGAAACCGGCGGAGATTGCTATCCTACTGCAGGAGGGCGAAGGCAGCATGCTGGAGTACAAGGAGGGCCTCTCCGCCTCCTTCGCCCGCGAGCTGGTGGCCATGGCCAACATCGCAGGAGGGAAGATCCTGTTAGGGGTGCGCGACGACGGCACCGTAAAGGGCATCCCTGACTCCAATGACCTGCGGGCGCGGATTCAGGACATCGCCCGCAACTGCGACCCGCCTGTGAAGGTGCTGGTGCAGCGGGTGGGCGAGGTGACGGTCGTCACGGTCCGGGAGAGCGAAGCCAAACCCGTGCAGTGCAGCGACGGCTTCTTCTGGCGGCAGGGCGCCGTCACCCAGAAGCTCAGCCGCGACGAGATCCGGGATTTCTTTCGCGCCGAAGGGGTCATCCGCTTCGATCTCTCCCTGTGTCCGAAGTTTCGCTATCCCCGGGACTTTGACCGGGAGAAGTACGACGCGTGGCTTCGGCTGAGCGGCATTACCGGTCGTCCCAACACCGAAGATGTCATGGTCAACATCGACGCGGCAGAGCGTTCCGGCGGCAAGCTTATTTTCCGGAATGCCGGGGTCCTTTTCTTTGCACGAGAGCCTCGCCGCTTCTTCAACCAGGCTTACGTTACCTGCCTTCTGGCAAAGGGCGTGGACAAGGTTCACATCCTGGACCGCAAGGACTTCGCTGATGGCATCGTTTCGGATATCGAGGAGAGCCTGCGTTTTATCGAGCGCAACACCCGCACGGCCTACCGCATCGAAGGGTTGCGCCGCGAGGATGTGCCGGAATACCCAATGAGGGCTCTGCGCGAGGCCGTCACCAACGCCGTTATGCACCGTGACTGGTTTATGGATGGGGCCAACGTCTTCGTGGAGATCTATGCCGACCGGATCGAGGTCAGCAGCCCGGGCGGCCTGCCCAAGGGAATGCTGCCGTCCGATCTTGGACGGAAAAGCGTGCGGCGCAACGCCCTCATTGCCGACCTGCTCCATCGGATATCCTTCATCGAGAAAGCCGGCACGGGCATCAAGCGCATGCGGGAAGAGGCCGAGATGCATGGCAGTCCGGCGCCGGTGTTCGAGGCCAGCGGGTTTTTTACTGCCATCTTCCGGCCGCTGGCCACGCGCACCCCAGAAGGGACCGAACAAGTTACGGGTGAAGTCGCAGGTGAAGTTCCAGGTGAAGTCACGGGTGAAGTTCTGCGGTTGTTGAAGGTGCTTCAACCCGGACCGATGCCGCGTTCCGAAGCTCAGGCAACGTTGGGTCTGATCGGGGAGGCAAACTTCAGAGACCGATATCTTCAGCCGGCGGTCAAACAGAAGCTCGTCGAGATGACCATACCCGACAAGCCCCGAAGCCGGAGCCAGCGTTACCGGCTTACCAAGTCGGGCGCGGAATTCTTGAAGAAATCTTCGAAGGAGAAATAGATGGCGAAAATCGACATCACCAAAACCGAACTCGTCTGGCCTGGGAAACCGAGATGATACCTGAAAGAGTAGTGGGGGAAGTTTGGCGGGAAGTGGCGGCATTTGATGCTTCCTGGGCCCATAAGGAAATGATGAAGCTCGGCAAAAGACAGCCAGACCTTCTGACTTTTGTGACTGCCTTTGATCAGGATTTGGATCGGGAGGCTATGGAGTTGGCCATTTATATCTTCTTTGTCGTGTATCGGATGTTTGAAAAGGGCTCCGGAAAGAAGATCAAAACGATCTCTGCCGGGGAGATTGAAAAAGGCTGGCAGGAGAACGAAAATCTCATGGAGCGACTGGGAGGCGCCCACGACAAGTTTTTTGAGAGAGCTGCGAAAGTTCACACTTCGCGGCAGCCCTACGTAATGAAATATGTGACAGAGGCGATCATTGAGGCGCCGGATGTAGAAGATCCGGTCGCCTTGACCGAGGAAGACACAGGGCGCCTTTTTATGTTGCTGAAGACAGTGGTTGACGTCCTTGACAAGAAAACAGGGTTTGACAAAAAGAGGCGCTGAGAAGGATCGAGGCAGGTCCGAAGACCGAGGATGGATGCAAAGCTTTAAAGTCGGTTTGGGAGTGGACCGGTTTTTCAATGAAAAGGAAAGGGAATATGACATCGAAGAAATTGGAACCTTCTCTGGAGGAGTGGAGAGCTTTGTATGGGGCAGCAAAGGATTTCATGGAAATCAGACCATGGACTTGGATGGCCGACTCTGATCTGTTTGGCGTGCAGAATGCTTTAAACGGAGAGATCGGCTACTGCTGCGTCATGGGTCAGTTGGAGGAGGTCTTTGCACTGGCCGTTTACCTGGGATCGGATGGGCTGGAGGGATACTTGAGGATGCAGGCCGGTGAGATCAATGAATACGATCCTGATATTATGCATGTTCAGAAATGTCTGATGGCCTCCTTTGAAGGCAGAGACGGCCTTGAAAAAGAGGACCTTCAGACCATAAAGGAG
>JAZDGZ010000407.1:0-2653 GCA_043806375.1 Pseudomonadota bacterium
GGTCCTCCTCGCCTTGTCCACCATATCTTTCCCGAGCAAGGCGGCGCCCAGGGCGCCGGTGATCAGGGGTTCCGAAGGGACTAGGAGCTCACAGCCCAGTTGTTCGGAGAGGGCCTTCACCAGTCCCTTGTTTTTTCCGCCGCCCCCCGTAAGGATGACCTCCCTTTCCACCTTGAGACGCCTTACCATTCTCGCCACCCTGTCCGCCAGGGATCTATGAATCCCTGCAAGCAGATCGGGGACGGGCACACCCTCCGCCAACCGGGCCGCCACTTCCTGTTGTGCCCATATGGTGCAGATGTTGCTGATCTGCGCGGGATTTCGGCTTTGCAGGGAAATCTCCCCCATATCGTCCAGGTTCAGTCCCAGGCCGTCCGCAATGACCTCTATGAACCTGCCGCTTCCCGCTGCACACTTGTCGTTCATGATGAAATTGGTGGGTCTTCCGGTGGCATCTATGGTGATGGCCTTGCTGTCCTGTCCCCCGATATCAATAATCGTCCTTGCCTGCGGAAAAAGACTCGCCACGCCCTTGGCATGGCAGCTGATCTCTGTGACCTGCTTGTCCGAGAAGGGGACGTTTATTCTTCCGTAACCTGTGGAGACGATGTAGGTGATGGATTCGAAAGGGATACGGGCCTTGGCCAAGGCCTCTTCCATGACCTTGCCGGCCAGCCTTCTCTGTTCCGGGCCGGTCGGGCCAATGACGGAGGCGATGATCTCTGTGTCCAGGATCACCGCCTTGGTCATGGTGGAACCGATATCAATGCCTGCGAAATATTCGGTCATGTCTCTCTCAACTCAAAAGGAATCCTCTCACCGCCCACTCGCCTGCCTAGGCTCGTTCGAGGCACAGAGTCCACAGAGAACAATGCAGCAGGGCCTCAGGAGGCTCGCTAAGAAGAGATGGTGTGCTCGTGAAATGCCGAAAAAGCGTGGTTTTTTCGTTCATTTTCCGAGCACACCCGCTCCCATGCCATGCATGGGGCTTCCGCGCGATGCGGAAGCTTTTGAGCGAGCAAAGTTGGTCTCTGAGTTCTCTGCGTCTCTAGTGAGCCCAGCGAACGGGTGGTGAGTACTCTTTTCAGTTCGTCTTATTTTTTCGGACCGATTCCAGGGTTTCGATAAAGGCATCGATCTTATTTCTCGTATCAACCTCAGAATAAGAGCTGATGTCGATGATATCGCTCTCCAGGATGAGCGACGGGAGTTCCCTGCAGGACTTATCCTTTTTTCCATCGCCGCCGAGCGCCAGTACCGGGATCGGTTTGTAGATCTTGGCAAGTTGATGCAACTGCCAGATGAGGCCCACGTGCCATGTGCGACAGGAAAAGGCCTCGTGCATCACAATGCCGTCGATCTTGTAGTCCTCGATATAGTTGATCAGACGTTCCACATCAGGCTCTGACCCCGGCCGTTTCCTGGCCTTGTCATACCAGTAGGTCCAGGACCCAAGCCACCTCCAGGCCAGATGCTCGATGGGGTCCTTGGTTTCCGGAATATCCAATTCATAAAGGGGAACCACCATGCGGTAAGTGGTTTCAGCCGGAAAGGAGGCCCCTTTGCTGTTAAAGTAATTGAAATCGCCAAGGGCGAACCAGGACGGTAAACCACCTCCCCACAGGAGCCTGTATTTTTCCTCCGGGACTTCCCCTTCCCCCTTGGCTATCTTTTCTTTCAACTCGGCATGGAGGTTCCGGAAGAAATCATAGGCCTCTTGTGTGGCCATCATGAAACACATGGGCACCATGGTGTTCATGGCATCCCCGGTTCCCATAGGGGAAGGCACAGCCCTTCGCAGTTCATAGGTTTCGTGAATCAGATTCCAGGTTCGATCGCTCAAATCGACGAGTTCTTTCAGGCGATCATAATCCATCTTCTTCCCTGTCTGGCCTTCGACAAAAGAGACAAGACCCCGCAGTTCCTTGACGACATATTTGTGGTAGTAGTCCCAGACTTCTCTGTGATCCCTGCTTCTGTCGAACAGGGGATAAGGGAGGTCGATATTATAGATGGGCACGTCAGGCATAAACTGCTGGGAGGCCTGAAACCACTTGGCCCTCGGGTCGCAGAGGATCTGACCGGTTGAGATCATGAAATCGGGCCTTGCCATGCCTCCCCATGGGGCATCGGGCGGCGTCTCACCCAGTTCTTCTCTCCACTGGTCGTAGCCGATGCCGCAAAGGGCATAGGTGCACAAAGAACGGGAGAGGCCCAGGGCTTCCGCCTTCTGAAGGAATCTTTCCGCGTCCCTCTTTGCCCCACAGATCCCGGCGAAATTCTCGGTCCAGACCGGTACGACATCCAAAGCACGCAGGATCTCTTCGTGGTGACAGACGATGAATGTGTAGGCCAGCTTTTGCTTTCCCTCCGCTCTGATCCTGTTCGTTCCAACGATAAATTCCTTGACCATGGGGCCGATGGAGGCGGCCGCCTGGGTTGCTGTCATCCTTTTTCTTGGTTTTTTTTGCTCTTCCGCCATTGCCAAAATCCTCCTTATTTTCCTATCACCCTATGCGATCATCTCGAGGAATGCCTGGATTCTTGTCTTGAGCTGACCAGTGGTTCCGGCCGAGTAAAGATCCTCCAGATAAAGAAGGGGAACTTTGATGGACTCATAATAGGCCTTTCTCGCAGGAACCTCAAACCCGAA
>JAZDGZ010000408.1:0-2704 GCA_043806375.1 Pseudomonadota bacterium
ACCAAGCCCCCTCTGGCGGAGAGACTCACCTTCAAAAGGTCGTGTCCACCCAGGGCGACCACTACCTGGACATTGCCTGGCCCATCTTTGAGGGAAGGGCAGGGGTTCTCAGGTTGGGATTCTCAGAGGGACCTTACCGGATGAAGGCGAGCCATCTCTGGGTGCAAATGACCGGTCTTACCCTGGGGATCCTCCTCCTCGCCCTTGGGGGAACGCTCTTTTTTGTCCGGCGAATGACCCGCCCCCTGGCGGATCTCGTTAGGGCTACCCAGAAAGTGGACAAAGGGGATCTGGGCGCAAGGGTCCGGGTGCACGGGCAGGATGAAGTGGCCGCTCTGGCCTCCTCATTCAACCATATGGTTGCCCGCATCGAGGGATATACAGGCCGACTTGAGGAACAGACCATGGAACTGGACCGGGTCCATCAACAGACCAGGACGTTGTGCAGGGTCGTTCAGGAGATCGGCGCCCTGCGCAACCTGAATGAAATCGGCGCCTATTTGATCGGACGATTTCAAGACGTCATGCAATGCAGTCAGCAAATGTTCCTTTTGTTTCCCAACAACCATCGGAGTGCCCTTTTCGTCTTAACCAAGGATGAGATCAGAGCCATAGAAAATCCGAATGTCCTGGAAGCCTCCATGCCTTTTATCGATGATCTGAAGGTGCCCACATTCGCAGAAAAGACCGGACTGGGACTTTTGCTGGTTTCAACGGGCTTTCAAGATTCACCCCGTTATGCCGTCGTGCCTCTGGTGCACGGAGAAGAGACCTTCGGCGCCTTACTCGTCGCTTGCCGGGATGGGTGCCAGTGTGACATGAAAGGGGTGGATACGATTGGCCTGATCCTGAACCAGGCTGCAGGCGTCATCAAACGAGCCGTTCTCCACGAAGAAGAGATACGGGATATCCAGAGACGGGTGGAAACATCATCCGAATTCAGCGGCATCATTGGCAAGGACCCCAAGATGCAATCGGTCTACAAGCTGATCGAGAATATCGCCCCCACGGATGCGACCGTCCTCATTCAGGGAGAGAGCGGAACCGGGAAAGAGGTGGTCGCCCGGGCCATCCACGAGAACAGCCCCAGGAGTGGGAAACCCTTCGTCGTGATCAACTGTTCCGCCTATCCGGCAACTCTTCTGGAGAGTGAGCTTTTCGGCCATGAGAAAGGGGCATTCACCGGGGCCATCCGCCAGAAAGCCGGGCGATTCGAACAGGCCCACGGGGGGACCGTTTTCCTGGACGAGATCGGCGAGATTCCCCCCTCGGCGCAGATCAAGCTCCTGCGGGTGATCCAGACGAAGCGATTTGAGCGCGTAGGCGGCGAACAGACTATGGGTGTGGATGTACGAATCCTCTCAGCGACCAACAAGGACCTGCTCCAGGAGGTGAAAAACGGACGGTTCCGGGAAGATCTTTTTTACCGGCTTAATGTCATTCGGATCGAGTTGCCACCCCTGAGAGAAAGGCGCAATGATATCCCCTTATTGGCCTATCACTTCCTTCGTCATTTCGCTGCCGTGCAAAGAAAGGATTGCAGCGGATTTACCCCGGAAACGATGCGGCGGCTCTTTGATTATCCCTGGCCGGGTAACGTGCGTGAACTGGAGAACAGTGTTGAGCATGGCCTGGTGCTGGTGCGAAAGGGCGGGCACATCGACGTTTCGGATCTGCCTTCAACGCTTCGTGAGGAAACCCCTTCCTCGACATCAAGGGGCACCCTCGTGGATTCGGAGAGGACGCTCCTTAGGGAGGCTTTACAGGAATGCGGGTGGAACAAAAAGCGGACCGCAGAGCGTTTAGGAATCAGCCGCAGCACCCTTTATGACAAGCTCAAGAGATATCAGATCCAAGAACCCACCAGACACTAGAATTCCCAACCTGAATCCCTTTGTCCGCTCCCGGAGATCTATCTGCCCGATTATCGCAGGAGAAGGCGAAGCCTCATCGAATTTATTCAGGAAATGGGAAGAAATCGGCGGGTCGATGTTGTCCAATCTGTCCTATCACCAAGGCGGGTGTCCGGATTCAGGACATATGCAAGTTCCTTTTATCATTAGAAAAAGGTGGCCAAGCCGTTCTGCTGTAAGGAATTCGTACAGGAATGGCGTCTTTCCGTGTCTTTCTGTACCCGCCTTATAAGTTTTTTCAATTCATTTCGACAAATAAGGTTAACCCTCCTTCCACGCTTTTTCCATCACATTTTCAATCAGTTAGATTCCGCTGGAGAGGCCTTTCAAAACTTCCGCATCGGGTTGAGGCCCTCAATCCGGGGGCTTGGCACGGAAATGGCACAATGTGGTACCGGAGGAGTTCATGAATGCCTCGTGGTATTTTGCTCCCCCAGGAAATTTCAGGAAGGTAAAGTGTCCGCATGGCGAAAGAGATATTGGTCCTTGATGCTAACAAAAAGAGTTGCAAGCAGCTGTGTGCCTTGTTGCATGAGCGAGATTTTGCGGCAAGGCCCGTCTATTCCTTGCAGGGTTTCGAAAGCGGAATCAAGGAAGGCAATTTTATTGCAGTCATCATGGACTTGGACAGTTTGCCTTTGGACAACAAGATTATTCGTGAAATGACTCTCACCTATCCCGGCGTCCACTTCCTGGCCACCTCCAAGGACCAATTCCACCCCGAGTTAAAGGACGCCATCTGTTATCACATTTATGCATGTCTCAACAAGCCGATTGACGAAGCTGAGCTG
>JAZDGZ010000409.1:0-5622 GCA_043806375.1 Pseudomonadota bacterium
GAACATAAGCATTCACTCCTCGCAAGAAATGCCCAAATTTTCTAAAGTGCACTAAAGTGCCTAAAATGTCTAAAATCCGGATGATAAACAAAAAGCCTCACCACGAAAGCACGAAAAACAGAAGACACGAAATAGAAAAATTTGTTTCTTTTGCTGAAGAGGCCCTCTCTCGTTTTCTCTTCGTGCCTTTTTCCTTTCGTGTTTTCGTGGTAATAATTCCGTTGCTCTCAGTGATATAGCACCCATGCGGCCGTTAGCTCTCGGAAGGAGAGCCACCGCAACCGAGTAACCTCTCAAACCCATCTTCCTCTTTTTTCACATTAGATCACTTTAGACATTTTAGCGCACTTTAGACACTCTAGACACTTTAGTTCACTTTAGGCACTTCCCTCAATCCCAGCACATCCTGCATATCATAAAGGCCGGCAGGTTTCTTGACGACCCAGGCAGCGGCCCTCACCGCTCCCCTGGCAAAATTATCCCGATTGTGCGCCCTGTGAATCAGTTCCAGCCTCTCGCCCGTGCCCCCGAACATCACGGTGTGCTCGCCGGTGATATCCCCGGCCCGCCATGTCTGAATGCCGATCTCCTTGGCTGTCCTTTCCCCGATCATCCCCTTTCGCTCATAGACCGCCACCTCCTGCAGGTCACGTTCCGTGGCCGTTGCCAGGATTTGGGCGAGACGCATGGCGGTCCCGCTCGGGGCATCCTTTTTCATCTTGTGGTGAACCTCCAGGATCTCCATGTCATAGTCGTTGCCCAAGAGTCTCGCCATCTCCGCGGCAATGCGAAACATGACATTCACCCCAACGCTCATATTGGGAGCCATGACGCAGGGAATCCCTTCTGCCAGACCGATCAGTTCTTCGAGCGCTTCTCCGGTTATCCCGGTCGTGCCGATGACCATGGAAACCCCTTGAGAAGAGGCGAGCCTCATATTCTCGAGGGTCGCCTTCGGCGCCGTGAAGTCGATCACCACTTCGCCCAGGCCAATGACCTCCTTAAGAGACCCTGCAATCTTGATCCCCAGGGTACCGAGCCCCACGACCTGACCGATATCCTGTCCGACGCTCGGGTGGTCCTGGCGTTCAAAGGCGGCCGCCAGCGCCAAATCCTTGCTCTGCTGGATCATGTGGATGATCCGTCCTCCCATCCGGCCGCCTGCACCGGCAACAATGGCCTTGGTCATGACATTTGCTCCTTTGGGGGGCGGGGCTCCCCCTCGCCCCTACAGCGCCTTCGAGATCCGACAAATTTGATTCGCAGCTGCTCTCCAGCGCCCCTACTTGATCAACCCGTAATCCTTGAGGGCCTTCTTGAGCTTCTCCAGGATCTCGGGGGCCATGGGCCACAAGGGAAGTCTCAGCTCCCCGTCGATCTTCCCCATGAGGGCGAGGGAGGTCTTCACGGGGATAGGATTGGTTTCATAAAACATGGCCTGACAAAGGGGAAAGAGCTTATAAAAAAGGGCCCTCGCCCGGTCTATGTCCCCCTTTTCCCATGCCTTGACCATCTCCGAGGTGTCTCCGGGGACGACGTTGGCCACGACCGAAATCACGCCTTTCCCCCCGATGGCCAGGACCGGCAGGGGTCACGTTATCGTCTCCCGATAGAAGGGTGATCTTTTCCCCTGCGAGCTGAAGGATCTCAGCCATTTGCCCCAGGTTTCCGGAGGCCTCCTTAATGGCCACGATCTCTGAGAGCTCGGCAAGACGGGCGACCGTCTGGGGGAGCATATTAACGCCGGTCCTTCCAGGGACATTGTAGAGGACCTGGGGGAGCGGTGCGGACTTGGCAATGGCCTTGAAATGCTCGTACAGGCCCTCCTGCGTGGGCTTGTTATAGTAGGGCGTTACCTGCAGAGTGGCATCAGCCCCTATCTCTTTCGCGTGCCTGGTCAGTTCAATCGCCTCGCTCGTGCTGTTGCCGCCTGTTCCGGCTATCACCGGGACCCGCTTATTGACGGCCTTCACCGCAATTTCAATGACCCGGTTATGTTCTTCTATGCTCAGTGTTGCAGACTCACCGGTGGTTCCGCACGGAACGATCGCGCTCGTACCCCCCTTGATCTGGAACTCGATGAGTTCACGGTATTTTTCTTCATCCACCTTGCCCCCCTTAAAGGGTGTGACTATGGCCACTATGGATCCGCTAAACATGGGTGACTCCTTTCCTTAACGGCTTCGCAAAAAAGTCCTTCGAATTTCCCTGAGCCTTGGGTCCCAACAGGCCTCTTCACAGGGCCTCTTCATGGAGCCGGCCCTGGTAGACCAACGAGGTATTTCCCTCGAGCCAGACCCTGCTGAACGCCCCTTGATCTTTTTCGAAATGGATGTACAGCTCCTCGCCCCCCCTGGTCTTGACCTTGACCGGAGACGCGACCATCCCCCTGGCAGAGGCGACAAGGGCGGAGGCCATGGCGCCTGTGCCGCAGGCCAGGGTCTCGTCTTCAACCCCCCGTTCATAGGTCCTCAAGTCGAGGGAGTCGGGGCCTGTGACCTTGATGAAATCGGCATTGGTTCCTGCCGGTGAAAACAGGGCATCGTGACGAACGGCCCTTCCCTCTTCGACCACGGGATGATCTGCCAGGTCTCCCACCTGAACCACGACGTGAGGGACCCCGGTGTTGATGAAATCAACGCTCTTCCAGCCCGAACGATGGGCCAGGCCGATGTCCAATCTCAGATCAGCCGGTCTCGGCATCAACAGTTTTACCCTTCTCCCCATCACCTCTGCAGAAATGGGCCCGGCAAGGGTTTGAAAGGTCATCTGGGCCCCGGCAAAGCCCTTCAAGAAGGCGAAGCGGGCGACGCATCGACCGCCGTTGCCGCACATCTCAGCCTCCCCCCCATCGGCATTGAAGTACTTCCAGGCAAAATCGAACCGGCTCGAGTGGGTCACGAAGATCAGCCCGTCTGCACCGACCGACTCCCTGCGTCTACAGACCTTCCGCACAAAGCGGCCCATATCGGCTTCTTCTATCTGGCCCTCACGGTTATCAATGAGGACGAAATCGTTGCCGCTCCCGCTCATTTTCCAGAATTCGATCGTTTCCATAAGACCTCGCAAAACGCCAGGTTAGTCATCCGCGCCAAAATGCCTTTCATTCACCACAGAGGCGCGGAGGACACAGAGGAATACTTTTTCCCCTCAACGATAGTCCTATCGCTCCGACAAGAAGTCAGGGATCTTTTCTCCGCTGATCAGGTCCTCGTACGTCTCCCGCTCCCTGACGACATAGTACCTGTCTCCCTTGACCATCACCTCCGCGGCCCTGGGCCGTGAATTGTAATTGGAGGACATGGTGAAGCCATAGGCCCCGGCGCTCATGACCGCCATCAGATCCCCCGCCTCAAAGGCCTCCATAAGCCTGTCTTTGGCAAAAAAATCGCTGGACTCACATATGGGCCCCACCACGTCGGCCTTTATCTTTTTCTGTCCTGACTGGTTCACAGGTTGAATCCTGTGAAACGAACCGTAAAGACTCGGCCGTATCAGATCATTCATGGCCGCGTCCACGATGATAAAGGTCTTTTCCCCTGCAGTTTTGGTATAAAGCGTCTTGGTGACCAGGATCCCGGCATTTCCCGCGATGACCCGACCCGGTTCCAGAATGACGGTCACATCCTTCAACCCCAGGTCCTTCTTGATGGCCTGGGCGTATTCCTTCGGATGGGGAGGTTCCTCCTGGTCGTAGGTGATGCCCAAACCGCCTCCCAGATCCAGGTAACGGATACCAATGCCCGCCTCATCCAGTCTCTTGATGAGTCCCTTGAGCTTCATGAGGGCATCCACAAAGGGGCTCACCTTGGTAAGCTGCGATCCTATGTGGCAGGAGACGCCGGAAACATCCAGATGGCTCAGACTCGCCGCAACCGTGTACTCCTCGAGGGCACGGCCGATATCGATCCCGAACTTGTTCTCCCTGAGGCCCGTCGATATATAGGGGTGCGTCTGCGGATCGATATCGGGATTCACCCTGATGGCCACTCGGGCCTTTTTTCCAAGCCTCTCAGCGACCACGTTCAGCTGATGGATCTCCTGTGAGGACTCCACATTGAACATGAGGATGTCGGATTGAAGGGCATACTCCATATCCTCGACCCTCTTGCCCACGCCGGAATAGACGATCTTATCGGGTTCGACTCCCGCCCTGAGGGCACGGAATAGTTCCCCTCCGGAGACGATGTCCACACCCCCCCCTTCCAGGGCAAAGAGTCTCAGGATCGCGAGATTGGAGTTGGACTTCATGGAGAAACAGGTCAGATGCTTCATGTCGCTGAAGGCGCCGTCGATGGCCCTGAAATGCTGCCTCAAGGTGGCGTGAGAATAAAGATAAAAGGGGGTCCCCACCTCCCCGGCGATCTTCGAAACAGGGACCTCCTCGCAGCAGAGTTCCCTATCCATGTAATGAAAATGGTGCATGTCTCCTCATCCTCATTTCGCGTCCACCCGGACCGTCTTTGAAGGAGGCCCGAGAATCCCCTTCGGCCCCACAAGGTGGACCCTGAAAAAATAGATCTCGCCTTTGGTCTCTGCCGGGACCTTGCAGAAGAGGGCCCCGGCCTCTATGGTTTCACGCCCGAATTCGTAATGGCCCTGGTACTCTATGGGGCAGCCGTCACAAGGGGGGTTGTCCGCCGAATATCGGCCGTAGATAACCCTGCAACCCTCCAGCCGGTCCGTTGCCTCTTTGGGCCCCGGGACACCTCCTCTCAGCAAGGCGTATCCCCCCTCCCATTCGCCCTGCAGGTCGGAGACCCTGGTATCAAAGACCTCCTTTGCCGGCAAAAAGGGAGGGGCTTTTTTCCCGCACGAAGAGAGCCCGATCAGGATGCCTAAGAAGAGGAAAGCCGTGATGATGCGGCGGCAGGTCAAGGTTCGATTTCCTCCCTCGCCCTCCTGAGGCTCCTTTCCACCCTTTCCGGGCTGGTGCCTCCCGCAAGGTTCCTTCTCTTCACGGACATGGCGGGATCAAGCCATTCATAGACATCCTTTTCAATCTGGCTGCAAAACCCGGTCATCTCCTTGAGGGTGAGATCCCCCAATTCCTTGTTCTGATCCATGGCAAAAAGGACCATTTTCCCGACGTTCTCATGGGCCTGCCGAAAGGTGACCCCTTTTCCGACCAGGTAATCGGCCAGATCCGTGGCCACGAGATAACCCTCGTCGACGGCCTCTCTCATCCTCTCCCGGTTAAAGCGGACCTGCCTTAAGAGACGGGCCATGACGACCAGGCAGTCCTCTCCCGTATCCACGGTGTCGAAGAGGGCTTCCTTGTCCTCCTGCATATCCTTGTTGTAGGTCAGGGGAAGGCCCTTCATGGTGGTAAGCAGGGCCATGAGATGCCCGTAAACGCGACCCGTCTTTCCCCTGACCAGTTCCAGGATGTCGGGGTTCTTCTTCTGGGGCATAATGCTGCTTCCCGTGCAAAAGGCGTCCGGGAGCAGCACAAAATCAAACTCCTTGGTCGACCAGAGAATCATCTCCTCACTGAGACGGCTCAGGTGCATCATGAGGAGTGAGGAGGCGAAGAGAAACTCCGCCACGAAATCCCTGTCACTCACGGCATCCATGCTGTTTTCGGAGATCCCATCAAAACCCAGTTCCTCGGCCACCATT
>JAZDGZ010000410.1:0-8768 GCA_043806375.1 Pseudomonadota bacterium
AAAGAACAATCAAGTCCCGATCGCCTTAAGAAAAGGTGATGGACCTCATCTCTTTCTGTGCAGTGCCTTATGGGTCGAAATACCAGGGAGTTGCCCAAAAAAAGCTATCCTCGGCAAATTTGGGGAAAGCGGCTGCCGCCGTCAAAAAAATACCCTCCCAAACTGAGGACTCCCCACCATAGATAACTGAAATTTCCTTGTCAAGAAATTTTTATCAATGAAATGAACACCTTCTCCTTTTACCTAACCCAAGATCTTGTGATCATCGAAAGGCGGCTACTATATCCTGAGGCTATGGCAGGAGGATCTTATCGAATATCTGAAAGGCGGCGCTCACGGCCTCGTTATCTCTGCCCAGTTGGGTTGTTGGTTTCCCCATAAGATCGAAACCCCTGATCTCTTCATTCTCAGGGATGACGCCGCTCAACTCCAACTCGAATTCATCGACGGCCGTCTGAATGCTTTCCAGTTGGGCCCCTTTTGCCAGATTCACCACCAAGGCCTTTCGGTCAATCTTCAAGCCCAACTCCCGGGTCAATTCGTGGATTCTGGCCGCTGCCTGAATACCCCGTCGGGTGGAGTCCGAGACGATCAAGAGGAGATTCATGTTATTGGTCGTCAGTCTACTGATATGTTCCATCCCCGCTTCATTGTCCATGACCACATAGGCGTAGTTGCTCATCAGCCTATCAAGGTAGTTCGTGAGCAAGGTGTTTGCAGCGCAATAGCAACCCGGGCCTTCAGGCCTGCCCATAACAATCAGGTCAAAGCCCTTGGCCTCAACGACCGCCTGTTCGAGCTTCATGGCCATGAATACGTCTTTGGTCATACCTGTTGCCACGCCCTTTTTCATTTCCTCTCTTGCATCACCCAAGGTTTCCTCGACCTTGAGGCCCAGAACCTCGTTCAAATTTGAGTTGGAATCGGCATCAACGGCCAATACGGGAACCTTGCCCTTTTCCACAAGGTATTTGATGAGTAAACCGGCGATGGTTGTCTTCCCTGTGCCGCCCTTTCCGGCAAGACCAATCGAAACTGTTGACTGGGACATCTTCTCCTCCTTCACAATTTTAGTTGCCATTTTTTTAAAATTTTTCTACCATCGAGGCAACCTTAAATCTCTCATGGCCGATAAAAAATATGTCAAAAAAAAAGGACATATGGGATCAAGTTACCAAAAGTTTAGCCTCGAGACTCAGCAAATCCGAATTCAAGACCTGGTTTTATCAGACGCGCCTTGAGAAATTCGACCCCGAGCTGGCGATCATAAAGGTGCCCAATAAATTTGTGGCTACCTGGCTTACGGACCACTATCTCTTGGACCTTAAAAAGGCCTTTAAGAGATTTCTCAAGAAGTCCCCCAGTATTCACTTTTCCTATAATCATCCATCATCGGAAAAAAAGGGGGCTCTCTCGTCCCTTCTCCGAGGATCGGAGGCCCATTTCACCCAACGACTGGACCCGTCCATGACCTTCGCCCGCTTTGTCACCGGCGATTTCAACCGCTTTGCCTGTTCATCCGCCCTCCAGGTTGCTGAGACAGGAGCAGAGCAATACAACCCCCTGTACGTCTATTGTGGCACTGGGCTGGGTAAAACTCACCTCCTCAATGCCATAGGTAACCGAAGGCTGTCTGGAGATCGTGAGTGTCGAGTCAGGTATCTTTCTTCCGACTCTTTCAGCTCAGATTTCATATATTCAATACAAAATGAAAAGCTCCAGGAGTTCAGAGAAGAGTACTCTTCCCTTGATTTGCTTCTCTTTGATGACATTCAATCGCTCGCCAAGCGAGAGAAGACGCAGGATGAATTCCTTTCTATTTTCGACAGCCTTTACGGGGCAAAAAAGCAGATAGTCGTGACGGCCGACGAAGCGCCCAATAAACTGAAGAGCCTCAACCCCCAACTGAGATCAAGGCTCGGAGGCGGTCTTGTGACCGAAATCCAACTGCCGGATCAGGAGACCAAGATCAATATTATCACGAGAAAGGCAGAGGAGGACAATATTGTTATACCGGAAGATGTCATTTTCTTCCTTGCCAACTCGAACACGGATATAAAAGGCCTTATGAAGAACCTTGTCCGTCTTGAAACCTATACCTCGGTAAATAACGGGGAGATCAGTATATCTATGGTCAAGTCCCTTCTCACGACCAAATCCAGGGCTGAGGAGGTCAGTGTAGACGACATCAAGGCGACCACTGCCGCCTATTTCAACATCTCCGTGAATGATCTTGTTTCGGCGAAAAGGGAGAGGATCTACTCCTACCCAAGGCAACTGGCCATGTATCTGGCAAGAAAACATACCAGTCTGTCATACCTGGACATCGGCCATGCCTTTGGAAGTAGAGATCATTCCACGGCCATCTATGCGATTAAACGGATAAATAGGCAAAAAGATCAGGATAAACAAACAGATGAGGACATGGATAAAATAAATACCCTACTCGGCTGACGGTCATGGTATAAAGGGGCCTGGTAAGAATGAACAGATTCTCGACAATGTTTTGGTTAGGTCTCAACAAGAAGGCCTTTTTTTGACGGATAATTGAGGTTATAGACCTTACCTCTCTTAAAAAAGATGACTGTTGGTCGATAATCTCACAAAACTGATCAAAAGATCGGCGTTTATTATTTAAAAGTTCATTCGTCTTTTCAATATCTTACTTCATTTTTCTACAAAACGACGCCCTTGATGGTGAATACTATGATTTATTGGAGGATATTATGGAAGTAACAATAGGCAAAGATGAACTGTATAGGGCGGTATCGAGAGTCCAAAACATCATCGAAAAGAGAAGCAACATGCCGATCCTTTCCATGATCCTGATATCAGCCGAGAATGGAGAAATTCATATTTCTGCAACCGACTTGGAAATAAGCCTCCAACAGAAGATCCCGGCTGAGGTCCTTACTCCTGGCAGTATTACCATTTCAGGAAGGAAACTATTTGAGATCCTTAAAGAAACTAAAAGCCCAAAAATCTTTATGAAAGAAAAGGAAAACAACTGGGTCTTTGTATCCGACGATCAGACCAAGTATAACCTTGCGTGCCTTCCTGCGGATGAATATCCCATTTTTATCGAGCCGGAGGGCGTAGAGAGCGTTGAGATAGATGGAAACACCCTGAAAGAGATGATTAATAAAACGATCTACGCCGTAACATTGGAAGAGGCCGGCTTTAAGCTCTCCGGCGTTTTTACCGAAAAGGTAACCCGTGAAGGAAAGAGCTATCTCAGGATGGTCTCTACCGACGGACACCGATTGTCAATGATCGATAAGGAGATCAAAGACATCCAGCGGGTGAAGATGGATAGTGGCGTCATGATTCCCAAAAAGGGGATGTTGGAGTTGAATAAACTGGCTGGCGAAGGAGGGCCGGTCCATCTGGGTTTTAAGCAAAATAACTGCGTTGTGAGGAAGGAGAACCTGGTGATTGTGATTCGCCTTCTGGAAAGCAAGTTTCCCGACTATAGCGCGGTGATACCTAAAAAGGTCGTATCTCACATCATGGTCGAGAGGGAACCCCTCCTTGATGGAATGAGGAAGATGAGCATCTTAACAACCGAGACCTATAGGGGGGTTAAAATAACGATTGATAAGGATTCTTTGGAACTGGTTTCGGTCAATCCGGATCTTGGAGACGCGCAAGAGAAGCTTCAGATCGATTATAAAGGAGACCGTCTGGAGGCCGGTTTCAACGGGAGATATTTTATTGATGTCCTCCAATCGATGGATAGCAAAGTGGTAGATTTGAGTTTTATTGATAATTCCAGTCCCTGCGTCATCAGGGGTCAAGATGATAAGGGTTTTCTGGGTCTTGTTATGCCTATGAGGCTGTAAATATGGTAAACGAAAAATCGAGCTACGGCGCTGCTGATATAAAAGTCCTGGAAGGTTTGACGGCCGTCAGGAAAAGGCCGGCCATGTATATTGGGAATACCGGCTTAGAGGGTCTACACCATCTCGTCTATGAGGTGGTCGACAATAGCATTGATGAGGCGATGGCAGAACAGTGTGACCATATAGATATTCAGATCCTCAGCGACAATAGCGTTATCGTCACCGATAATGGTAGAGGGATTCCGGTAGACATGCACGAGACGGAAAAGGTCCCTGCCCTCGAGGTGGTGATGATGAAACTGCACTCGGGCGGAAAATTCGACAACAAGAGTTATAAGGTCTCTGGAGGCCTGCACGGCGTCGGGGTGTCGGTGGTCAATGCCCTCTCCGAGTTCCTGGAGGCCGAGGTTTCCCTTGACGGAAACGTCTATTTCCAGCGTTTTGAAAAGGGTCAGAAAAAGACCGAACTAAAGGTTATCAGGGAGACAAAAAAAAGGGGAACAAAGATCCATTTCAGACCTGATCCCGAGATCTTTGAGGAGATCAACTTTGATTTTGACACCCTCGCCCGAAGGATGCGGGAGCTTTCATTTCTCACCAGGGGCGTGAGGATCCAGATCTCGGATGAGAGGACCGGGAAGAAGAAGGACTTTCTGTATGAAGGCGGGATCCGATCCTTTGTGGAATATCTTAATAAGAACAAAGCCGTCGTTCACCGGGACCCCATATACATTTCCGGTGAAAAGAACAATGTCAACATGGAGGTCGCCTTCCAGTATAACGACTCATATAATGAGATCATCTTGACCTTTGCCAATAATATCAATACAAAGGAGGGAGGAAGCCATCTCATAGGATTCAAGTCGGCCCTGACGAGGAGCATTAATAATTATCTGCAGAGTTCTCCCATTTCCAAGGGCTTCAAGGAGAAACTGACCGGCGACGACGTCCGGGAGGGACTGACGGCCGTTATCAGCGTAAAGCTCTCGAACCCTCAGTTTGAGGGGCAGACAAAGACCAAGCTGGGTAACAGTGAGGTCAAGGGACAGACCGAAACCCTCGTCAATGAGGGGCTGGCCACCTTTTTCGAAGAGAACCCGGCTATCATCAAGGGCATACTCTCGAAGGTGATTGATGCGGCCCGCGCCCGAGAGGCGGCGCGAAGGGCGAAGGAACTAGCCCGCCGTAAAGGGATCCTCTCCGACTTCTCCCTACCCGGGAAGCTGGCCGACTGCCAGGAGAAGGACCCAACCCGGAGCGAGGTATTCATCGTAGAGGGCGATTCTGCCGGCGGTTCCGCAAAGCAAGGCAGGGATCGCCGTTTTCAAGCCATATTGCCCCTGAAGGGGAAGATCCTTAATGTGGAGAAGGCGCGTTTTGACAAGATGATGTCGAGCGACGAGATCAGAACCATGATCTCCACCCTCGGGACCGGGATCGGGGATAACGAGTACGACATCCGTCGCCTCAGATATCACAAGGTCATCATCATGACGGACGCCGACGTCGATGGCTCTCACATCAGGACCCTTCTTCTCACCTTTTTCTTCAGGCAGATGCCTGAACTGATCGAGAAGGGCCACCTTTATGTGGCCCAGCCCCCTCTCTATCGGGTGGTCGACGGGAAAAAGGAGGTCTACATCAAGGATGGGGAGAGCTTCAACGATTACGTATTGAAGCGGATTTCTGAAAAAGAGGCCCTCTCGACCGGCAATGGGGAGACGATTTCCGGCAGGAAGCTGGGCTCTCTCCTCAATAACCTGGTGAAGTACTACGATAACAAGAACAAGCTTTGTAAAAGGGGCTATAGTGAGAGCTTTGTTGAGTTCCTGGCGACCTACGGGATGAGGGATAAGGCCCTTTTCAAGAATCGTGAGTTTATGCAGCAGCTCTTTTTAAAACTCCAAGAAGCGGGTTTTCAGGTCAAGGACGTTCAGCTTCCGGAAGATGGGCAGGGCTACTATGAATTCACGGTTGCCGAGACAAAGAACGGAGGGCAGAGTTTTCTGGTCGACTGGGAGATGTTCACCTCGCCCGAACTCAAGAGGCTTATGGCCATTGCCTATGAGCTCAGGGGGTTGAGCGGAGTTACCTTTACCCTAAGCGGGGACGGAGAAACGAAAGACATCAACAACTGGCGAGATCTGCTTGACCATCTCATGAGCCGGGGCAAGAGTGGCCTGACGATTCAGAGGTACAAAGGCCTCGGAGAAATGAATCCCGCCCAATTGTGGGAAACGACCATGGATCCCGGTAAGAGGACCCTCCTACAAGTGAAAGTCGAAGATGTGCTGGAGGCAGACGAGATCTTTAGCATCCTCATGGGAGACAAGGTTGAACCGAGGAGGGAATTCATTCAAAGCAACGCATTGGAAGTGGAGGAATTGGATATATAACCCCATTGAAACCGTTCTTGTCCTTCTAGCGTAGTGTACCAGTGATCTCTTTACAGCATTGTCATTTCGACCCCGGCGAATCCCGGATCGGAGTCCGGGACAGGCGCCGGGGGAGAAATCTTACAATTATCAAGATCTCTCCCGTCGATCGAGATGACAAGTTATTCGTGGGACACTACGCTAGCCAGGCTGCTGAAAAACACCTGCTTTGCACGGTCGTCCTGTACACCTGTCTTACCCCGCCTAGATAGAACCTAGGGAGCGAAAGTCACGGTGATGGAAGGGGGCGCATTGCCCCGGGAGAAAAGCGAGGCAAGATAAGGGCCCGGTTGGTGCAGTCCAACCAGAGGCGCAAAGAGGGGTTGAAGAAGACTATCCGTCAGGAGAGAAGTCATGGTTGCGAATATCAATCCGGAGACTGTGAATATCGAAGATGAGATGAAGAAATCTTATCTGGAATACGCAATGAGCGTCATCGTGGGCAGGGCCTTGCCGGATATACGTGATGGGCTGAAGCCTGTTCACCGGCGAGTTCTTTTTGCCATGCACGAAATGAAGAATTACTTCAACAGGCCGTTCAAGAAGTCTGCAAGGGTGGTGGGCGATGTCATAGGGAAGTACCACCCCCACGGGGACGCTGCTGTTTACGATACCATTGTCAGGTTGGCCCAGAATTTTTCTATGAGGTATCCCCTGGTGGACGGCCAGGGCAATTTCGGGTCTGTCGACGGTGATCCTGCGGCCGCCATGCGATACACAGAGATCAGAATGACACGCCTGGCCCAGAATTTCCTCGCCGATATTGATAAAGAGACGGTCGAGTTTATGCCCACCTATGACGGCTCACTCATGGAGCCTATAATCCTCCCTACTTCCATTCCAAGCCTTCTTATCAACGGATCTTCAGGGATAGCGGTGGGTATGGCCACCAATATCCCTCCCCACAACCTTTCGGAGGTCTCTGATGCGGTGATAAGACTGATTGATGAGCCGGACATCACCATAGCAGATCTGATGAGAATAATACCCGGGCCTGATTTTCCGACAGCGGGGTTCATTCTGGCCGCCAGCGGCATAAAAGAGGCCTACCAGACGGGCAGGGGCGTGATCAAGATCAGGGGCAGGGCCTTTGTGGAAAAACTTGCCCAGAACAAGGAGAGAATAGTCATCTCCGAGATCCCCTATCAGGTCAATAAGACAAAACTCCTTGAAAGGATCGCTGAGCTGGTGAAGGAGAAGAAGATCGAAGGCATCTCGGACATCAGGGACGAATCCGACAGGGATGGAATGAGAATTGCGATCGAAGTGAAAAGGGATGGTAACGCCCTGGTTATCTTAAACCGGTTGTACCGATTCACCCAGATGGAGGTCTCTTTCGGCATCATTCTCCTGTCGATTGTGAAGGGTCGGCCTGAGGTGTTGAACCTCAAAGAAATCCTTGAGAAGTTTGTAGAACACCGCCGAGAGATCATTGTCAAAAGGACCATATATGACCTAAGGAAGGCTGAAGAGAGGGCCCACATCCTTGAAGGATTGAAGAAGGCCCTCGATTTTCTTGACGAGGTCATCGAGGTCATCCGCTCTTCGTCGGACCCTAAGGAGGCAAAGGCCCGGCTGATGGCGGACTTCTCTCTCTCCGACCTCCAATCACAGGCCATCCTGGAAATGAGGCTGCAACGACTCACGGGCCTGGAGCGGGAAAAGATCAATTCCGAGTACCAGGACCTGATCAAGAATATTTCTCGGTTCAAGGGTATACTGGAGAGCCCCGCCATGGTTCAGCAAATCATCAAGGAAGAGACACTGGAGATCAAGGCGAGACACGGTGACGAGCGGCGAACAGAGCTCCTCCAGGATGTGGGGGAGATCGATATGGAAGATCTCATCGCCGAGGAGGACATGGTGGTGACCATAAGCCACGAGGGCTATATCAAGAGAAACCCCATCAGTCTCTACCGGGCCCAACGGCGAGGCGGGAAGGGGCTGACCGGGGTCAGACCCAAAGAAGAAGATTTCGTGGAAATTCTGTTTGTCGCGTCCTCCCACGACTACCTCCTCTTCTTCACAAACAAGGGCAGGGTCTACTGGAAGAAGGTCCACGAGATTCCCGAAGGCAGTCGAATGTCCAGGGGAAAGGCGATTGTCAACCTCCTGGAACTGCAGCAGGGAGAGCAGGTGGCCACCACCCTTTCCGTGAGGGATTTCGAGGAAGGGAAGTACGTGGTCATGGCAACAAAGAATGGGCTCCTCAAGAAGACCGAGCTTTCCGCTTACAGCAATCCAAGGGCCGGCGGCATTATTGCCATAAAGATCGTTGAAGAGGACGAGGTGATCGGCGCGCGCGCGACGACCGGAGAACAGGATATCTTTTTGACGACCCGCAAGGGGAAATCGATCCGCTTTAAGGAGGCGGAGATTCGCAGCATGGGACGGGTGGCTGCCGGAAATATCGGGATCAGGATGGAACGGGAAGACGAAGTGGTGAGTATGGTTGCCCTTGATGAGGGAGAGACCATTCTGACGGTCACGG
>JAZDGZ010000411.1:0-2296 GCA_043806375.1 Pseudomonadota bacterium
GCCGACGGGATGAAGATGCCCTTTTCGCTCAGGGTGAAAAGGAGCGGTCTCCCTCCCTCCACCACCAGGTCTTTCTGATCGTTGAGAAGGACATGTTTTTCGCCGTAGTCGGCCAGATAGGAATCCGCCACCTCGAGGAGGAGGGCGAGAATCGCGGCGATACCGCTGACGGCGAGCAGGCTGAGGATCAATGGGAGCATAGCAAGATCAACCTAGAGATACCTTTTGAAAAATCGCAAAATGGACTTCCTAGCGTAGTGTCCCATGAATAACTTGTCATCTCGACCGACGGGAGAGATCTTGATAACCCATGAGCATTGTAGGATTTCTCCCCCGGCTTTCGCCGGGGTCGAAATGACAATACTGTAAAGAGATCACTGGTACACTACTCTAGCAGATGTGCCGGGAAACCCATTTGGAGTGCTGGAGTATTGGAGGAAATCTCTTGCCCCTATGAATGGATCCATTATCAACCGATATTCCATTACTCCATTTCTCCATCACTCCAATCCTCCATTCCCCTTTCTACTGTATCTGTATCATCCCGCTAAAGGCCATAAAGGCCAGGGCCATGATCCCGGTGATGATCAGGGTGAGAGCCGGTCCTTCCAGCCCCCTGGGAAGCTTGGCGCTCTTTTGAACCTTCTCCCGAATGGCGCCGACCGCAATGATGGCCACCATCCACCCTATCCCGCTTCCGGCCCCGTAGGCCAGGGATTGAATCAGGGTGTACTTCCTGATGATCAGGAAAAGGGAGGCCCCGAGAATGGCGCAATTGACCGTTATCAGGGGGAGGAATATCCCGAGGATGTAATACAGGGCCGGGAAAAACCTCTCCACCGCCATCTCCACCAGCTGTACAAAGGCTGCAATGATGATAATGAATACGATGTAGCGGAAGTGCTCCAGGTTCAAGGGCAAAAGGAGATAGTAGTAAACAAGATAATTGATGACCGCCGTGCAGGTCATGACAAAGACGACCGCCACCCCCAAACCCAGCGACGACCGGATCTCCCTGGATATGGCGAGGAAAGGACACAGGCCCAGGAAATTGGTCAAAAGGATGTTGTTTGTGAAAATCGCTGCGAAAAAGAGCGTTCCTGCATCGATCGTTACCATTACTTCTTCTCTCCGGCAGTCTGGGGGAAGTAGGCCCTCAAGATCCAGACCAGGATGCCCAGTGTAAAAAAGGCGCCCGGGGCCATAATCATCACCGTCCAGGGGGTGAAGCCCTCGGGCATGATCCTGAAGCCGAGCATCGTTCCAAACCCGAGGGGTTCCCTAATCACGGCAATGGTCAACAACACTAAAGAATACCCAATGCTCATTGCGATCCCGTCGAGGAAGGCTGGCCACGGCGGGTTGTTCCTGGCAAAGGCCTCGCACCTGCCCATGACGATGCAGTTCGTGATGATCAGCCCCACATAAGGTCCCAGGGCTTCGCTGATGTCGGGCAGATAGGCGCCGATGGCAATGTCCACCATGATCACGTAAGAGGCGATGATCAGGGTCTGGGCCATCATGCGGATTTTCATGGGCGTGTATTTTCTGAGCAGGGAGACCGTCAGGGAGGACATGGAGACCGTGAAGATGAGCCCGGCGTCCATCACCAGGGTATTGACCATGAGATTCGTCACGGCAAGGGTGGAGCAGATCCCGAGGATCTGTCGAAGCACGGGATTGTCATTCCACAAACCCTGCATGAAAATTTGCTGGTTGCTCGGCGGCTTGGGCATCCCTTATCCCTTCTTGACCGATCCCCAGAGGTCTCTGAGAAAATGGTCGAGTTCTTGGTTGACAAAGGCCTCAACGGCCCGGCTGGTTCCTGTGGCGCCTGTCACCGCATCCAGTTCATCCCTTGCCTTTCCTGTCCCGGCGGGTTTCAAATAGAAGATCTTCTTATCGCCCTCAACAGGATGAAGGGGCAGCCCCTGAAACTGCTTGGTGAACCAGTTTTCTGTGATCCGGGCGCCCAACCCCGGGGTTTCGGAATGTCTGTAAAAGGCAATCCCGAGGATCTTGGTGGCTGCCGGATCCACGGCCACCATCCCGTAGATGGGCCCCCAGAAACCGGACCCCCCAATCGGAAAGGCGTATCCCACGATGGTCCGGCCATCCTCCGCGTATCCTACATAAAGGGGCTTATCCATCACTTCAACGCCCTTCACCCGCCGGTCATAGATTCGGCCCAATGCCTCGTCGCGGGTCTTCTCCTTCACCGGGATGTCCAGGACCTTGAGAATGATCCTCTCCAGTTTAACCCTCTGATTGGTCCGGATCTTCTCCTCGTTGAAGA
>JAZDGZ010000412.1:0-8420 GCA_043806375.1 Pseudomonadota bacterium
TCCAGATCTATGAGGATGCCAAGATCCTCGGGGGCCACACCGGCCTCACCCTCGCCCAGGTGGTGGGAGGGATAGACTATCAAAAGCAGGCCGATATCTTGCGCCAGGGGGCCGATATCGTCATCTGCACGCCGGGCAGAATCATAGACTACCTCAAGCAGGGCATCTTTAAA
The DNA here is from genome assembly GCA_043806375.1 of Pseudomonadota bacterium. Taxonomy (GTDB): domain Bacteria; phylum Desulfobacterota; class DSM-4660; order Desulfatiglandales; family HGW-15; genus JAZDGZ01. The sequence continues at coordinate 174 of JAZDGZ010000412.1, forward strand.
ACCAAAGGCATCAAGGTCGTGGTCATCGACGAGGCCGACCGCCTCTTTGATCTCGGTTTTACGCAGGACATGCGTTATATCCTTCGAAAGCTCCCCCACTACAAGAAAAGGCTCTCCATGCTCTTTTCGGCCACCCTCTCCTATCGCATCCTCGCCCTGACCTACGACTTCATGAACCTTCCTGAATTCATCGCCGTTTCGCCGGAAGAGATGACGGTGGAGGGGGTCGAGCAGTCCCTCTTTCATGTGGGCAGGGAGGACAAGTTGCGGTTACTCCTCGGCCTTCTTGAGAGGGAGCCCTGGACCCGCATCCTCATCTTTGTGAACACCAAGGCGGGCGTCAACTGGCTCAGCGAAAAACTCAAAGGCAACGGACTGCCCGCCGAGGGTATCTCCGGCGACCTGCCACAACGCACGCGGCTCAGGCTCATGGGGAAGTTCAAAGAGGGTAGTCTGAAGATCCTGGTAGCCACCGACGTCGCCTCCAGAGGCATCCACGTGGAGGACATCAGCCACGTCTTCAACTACGACCTCCCCCAGGATGCCGAGAACTATACCCATCGAATAGGCCGTACGGCCAGGGCAGGCAAGACCGGCCGGGCCATTTCTTTTGCCAGTGAGTCCGACGTCCTCCACCTGGAGCCCATCGAGGACATGCTGGGTTACAAAATCCCTGTGGTCTGGCCTGGAGATGACTGGTTCATAGAGGACAAGGCAGGACCGGTCCGCAGCGTGCACAGGGACCGGAAAGGCCCCGCCCCTGCAAAGGGCCGCAGGGAGCCTCGCAGGGAGCCTCGCAGGGAACCTCGCAGGGAGCCTCGTAGCGAGCCTCGTAGGGAGCCCCAAGAAGAGGCGCGGCCGCCGAAAAGGGACGGAAGGAAGACGGCCCTCAGCTCCCGGCCGGGCGGTATTTTCGGCCTTACCCCTCAACGGCCCGACGCCCAGGATGCCTCGCCCGCGGACCAGGAAAAAAAGGCCAAGAAAAAGAAGAGAGGCAGGCGCAAACGGTCCGGCAAGCCGAAAGAGACCCCGAAGGAAGGTTAACTGCCACTAAACCCTCCACCTCTGGTGGAGGACCCGGATAGGTTAGACCGATTCGGGGTAAAAGGGATGGCTTTAAATTCGAATGTCAAATATCGAAATTGTCCGCGCTACGCTTGGACTCACCACCCAGGGAATAAATTCGGAATCCGAAATCCGAATATCGAAACAAATTCAAATTTCGAATGTTCGAATGACAAAAACCAAGTGCTCAGTCTGCGAGCTCAAAACCCAGGCCCGCGAAAAGGGTTTCGGTCATTTGGATTTTGGTCATTAAGTATTGTTTCGGATTTCGTGCTTCGGATTTCGAATTTGCTCATCGAAATTGACTTCAACCCCCTTCGAGGGGGTCACCTGAGGCCACCGGCTCTGCTGGTGGAGTCTCACTTCTTTTAACACTGCTCGGCCCTCTGCATCCTCTCCCAAATGGCCTTCACACGGGCCTGTGTATTGAGGAGATAGGCGTGTTCAGGTTGTTTGGGCCAAGGCCTTGAATCCCATTCCGCAGCCTTTACCCGGACCGCCGCCCTTTCGATATTGCCTTCCTCGATGCGCAACCATTCTTCCACTGCTGTGACATACCGGGCGGCATCTTTCAGGGATTGCTGCATATGCCCCCTGACGTCCGCACCCGTCATGACGACCCAGTGGCCGGGGCAGAGGACTTCGGCATCCAGGCCGCTCAAGGCCTTCAAAGATTCCCGGTAGACGTCGAAATCAACCAGGAACTCTGTAAAGACATAGCCGCTGGCGTCGGAGCCGCCCGCCGCCTCGGAGGCTACCAGGATATTCTCCTCGGGAATCCAGTAGCTCATGAAGTCCCAGGTGTGACCCGGCGTATGAATGACTTCGATCCGGCCGTTTTCCAGCTCGATGACCTCTCCTCCGCAGAGACCCCAATCCAAGGTAAAGGGCTCGAAGGGGGCCTTGTCAATCCCTTCCTGGCCGGAGGATAGGTACTCGGCCGCCTCACGGTTCAGTGCCCTGATGAGATCTATCGCCCCTGGTCGCCCCATGACCTCGCCCACCTTTGGGGAGCCCACAATCCGCATTTCCGGCCAGGCGGCCTTGAGATGACTCGCACTGCCCACGTGATCAAAGTGGGAATGGGTGAGGCATAGATAAGCAGGGCTGCGGTCTTTCAGAACCTTCCTGATCTCCTCCACGTAGACCTCGGATAGGACCGTAAGGCCGGCATCAAAGAGGACCGGCGATGCCCCGTCCAGGAGATAGATGGGGACGTGAGGACTCCCCAGGACGTAAAAGTTTTCTGCTATCTTTCCAGTACTGTCAACGCGCATGCTTCACATGAACCTCCGATAAGTGGGTCAATTCCGCCTTGCCCTTCTCTTCGTCCACAAAGTAAAAAAGAATCGCTCCAACGATAAAGAGGATCAGGATGGATGCTATACTGCAGCGGGAGGCAGACCGGCCGATCCACGCCACCTGTTCCAGGGTGGGCGACGGGGGCATCAGCATGCGACGGACCGCCAGGCCCACCAGCCCCATGAGGGCAGGACCAAAGATCGCCGCAAACTTCCCCAACATGTTGTAGAACCCGAAGAATTCAGCCGACTGCTCCTTTGGAATCAACCGCGAATAGTACGAACGGCTCAGGGCCTGAATCCCCCCCTGAACCAGGCCGATAATGACCGCCATCACATAGAACTCCCACCTCCGGGTCATCATCACACCCCAGAGGGTCAGGAACATATAGACGCCGATGCCAAGGTAGATGGCTTTACGCACGCCCCACCGTTGACCCAGCTTCCCGTAACCCAGGGCTGCCGGAAACCCGACAAACTGCACGATGAGGAGTGCCAGGATGAGGTCATTGGCATCAAAGCCGAGGGCCATGCCGTAGTCAACGGCCATCCTGATAATCGTATCCACCCCGTCGATGTAAAACCAGTAGGAGAAGAGAAAAAGAAAGACCGTTCTGAGATGACGGGCCTTTCTGAAGGTGGAAAAAACCTGTCGAAAACCGTCTGCAAGGGCATTGCCCTGACCTTGCCGGGAAGCCCCTGTTTTGACCTCCGGCACCCAGAGGATGGTCACGAGGGTGAAAAGACCCCACCAGACGGCAACGGAAAGAAAGGCATATCTTACGGCCTGGGCGGAATCGACCAACCCGAATGCCGCCGGCATGAATACCATCAGCACGTTCAGAAGGAACAACAATCCGCCGCCCAGGTATCCCATGGAAAACCCCAGGGCCGACACATAGTCGATCTGCTCTTCACGGGCCACGTGGGGCAAGAGGGAATCATAGAAGACATTGGCCCCGCAGAATCCGATAATGCCCATGGCATAGATAAAAATAGCCCAGGCCCAGTCCCCCTTTTGGACCAGAAAGAGGGAGGCCGTCATCAGGACACCGAGGTAGGCGAAAAAGGTCATAAACTTCTTTTTGGCCGAACCCTTGTCGGCAATAGCGCCCAGCACCGGGGCCAAGATGGCCACGACCAGACTGGCCACGGAATTGCCGAGCCCGAGCTGAGCCGTGCTCATGTTGACGTCCGCACCGTAGCTCCAGAAGGTCTTAAAGAAAATCGGGAAGAACACCGCCATGACGGTCGTGGCAAAGGCGGAATTGGCCCAGTCATACATGGCCCATCCCCACAAGGCCTTTTTCTCTTTATCCATGCCTTTCCTCGATACCCTTCGCTCCCCTGTGCCGCACAACGGACAGCATGACAAGAAAACCCTCATCGAGCTTCTCCGCCCAATGAGGGTCCTATTATGCATGACATCTGCAAAATTGAAAGGGCATTTTTTGTGAAGGTCGGGGTGGTCCGGGTCTAAGTCAGTCCCGAATCAAGGGTAACGTCAAGCAGGTGGGGCCTCCGCCCCCTTTGGCGAATTCCGTCAAATCCAATTCAATCACCTCGAAGTCTCTCTTCCGCAGTTCTTGGGTCATACTGAGATTCGGAGCTGATACGATCACCTTTTTCGGCCCGATCGGGAGCAAGTTCGGTGCGCATAAATGTAATTCATCATCCGACAACTCAATCAGGTCGACGCCTTTACTTTCCAGCCACATGATCGTGTCATACCCTACCCCGCCGGGCCAAAGAACGCCCACTTTGGAGGAGGCCATCCCGAAGGTCATGTCCAGGTGAAAGATACCTGAGGTGCCTCCTACCTGATACTTCCTGCTGCGCAGATAACCCGGGAGATGGGCGATATGAATATCCTCGACCCCTAACCCTCTCAAGATGTGTTCTACTTGCTTCAACCCCTCCATGTTGCCTCTCAACCCTATGGCCAATATGACACTGGTTTCATCGATCCAAACCATGTTGCTGGCTTCATAAACCCCTTTCCCATGGACCGTATGAAGGATCGGGCATCCCAATTCCATGAGCCGCCTCGCCTGAAAAACTTCCAGCCCTTTTTTGTAAGCCGGCGCAAGCCTGCATACGATAGCCCCTCCCCTGACCATGATGGTCTCTCTTGTGTATGGCGCCGACCGAAGGGGAATCCCGTAAGTCCCGATGAAAGGTCTATCCGAATTAAGATAGACGATCTCTATTCCTTCCGATTCCAGGGCCTTTACGAGACTCCGGTGCTCTTCCACGAGCTTGTCAAAATCCGTTGGACCTTCGGGTAAATTGAAAAGCTGGTGGTCTTGAGAGAGGAGGCTGTCCTTTTGTTCTTCCCCGGGCCGGCAGACCATCACCTTTCTGATTTTTCCAAATGGAGACTTGATCCCCCACGCCTCCCCCCAATTCGCCTTGAGTTCATCCAAAAAGTCCGTCCCGTAGATCGGTTTATGGGGAGTTCCCTTCTCATATAGAGGTATCTTCTCAAGTATATCCAAAATTTCTTCCTCGCTTTTTATCTTTTCATGGACAAGTGACCTGCCCTCTTTACCCTAACGTTGCATAAACATTCGCCTAGAACAATCTTGTCATGCCCGCCCCGCACCCTTGACCTGGGCCGCTTTTTCTGCAACGTTGGGGTTTACTCCCTCACGCCCGATTCGATATACCAGGGACATAGCCACTTTTCCAAAAGAGCGATAGCCGTGAAAGTGACGATACCTACGAGCGCAAGGATGGCCATGACTCCGAAAATCAGAGCCGTGTTCATCTCTCCTGACGCTGCCAGGATCAGATACCCCAGACCCCGGTCAGATCCCACAAACTCACCGATGACCGCACCAACCACCGCCAGCGAAATCGCCACCTTCATTCCGCTAAAGATGTGCGGTAATGCCCATGGAAAACGTATCTTGAAAAAGATCTGGAGTTTCGTCGCATGGAGCGAACGACTTAACTCGAGAATCTCCGGTTCAACAGATTCCAAGCCGGTGGCCGTATTGACCACGATGGGGAAAAAGGCCACGATGGCGGCGATCAGGACCTTGGACATCTCGCCGTAGCCGATCCAGATGAGGAAGAGCGGCGCAATCGCTACTTTGGGAACCGATTGAAACACGAGAAGGATGGGATAGATCGTGTTTCGAAGTACGGCAGAGTAGACAACCAGAATCGCGAGAGGAAGACCGATGACTAAAGAAAGGATAAAACCGGCGACGGTTTCATAGAGTGTCACCCCCGTATGCATGGGAAGAAAACGCGCCCACTTCGCCGTATTCGTAACGATACGGCTCGGTGACGGCAGAAGCCACACAGGAATCTCAAAGAGGGTGCAGAGTATCTGCCACAAGATCAGAAGTCCGATGATTAGAAAAACCGGAAGGAGGTATTTGTAGAACGCACCCGGCTCACTTTTCAGATCCATGACGCCTCCCTCCAAACTCATCGCCTGAATCGCCGACGGGTTTACTCTTTGCCTTGCCAAGGGCTGTATCAGCTGTCTGCGTAAATGCTCTCACGAATTTCCAGGACATAATTTTTGAATTCCTCCGTAAATTCCATATCTATCGAACGGGGACGGGTCAGATGGATGGGGACGACCTTAACCACCCGACCCGGTCTGGGCGACATCACGATCACTCGGTCCCCTAAAAAAACGGCTTCGGGAATGCTATGCGTTACAAACAGGACTGTCTTTTTCTCCTGCTGCCAGATACGGGTGAGTTCCAAACCCAGTTCATCGCGTGTCATGGCGTCCAAGGCGCCGAACGGTTCGTCCATGAGTAGGATATTGGGGTCATGGATCAGGGATCGACAGATTGAAACACGTTGTTGCATGCCTCCGGAAAGTTCTCGCGGAACCTTGTTTTCAAACCCGGACAGACCTACAAGATCAAGAAGGCTTCTGGCTTTTGCCTGATATTCGCCGGCTGGAAGCTTCATGATCTCGATAGGGAATAGAATGTTCTCGATCACATTGCGCCAGGGAAGAAGCACAGGACTCTGAAAGACCATCCCAACATCCTTCCGGGGTTCACTGACCGGAATGCCATTAATACTGATCTCGCCCCGGCTGGCAGGAAGGATGCCCGCAATCAGTTTAAGCAACGTGCTCTTCCCGCAACCGCTTCGCCCCACCACGGTCACAAATTCGTTTTCAGAGATGGAAAGATTCACGTCTTCGAGGGCTAGAACTTTCTCTGCACTCCTCGTACGATATTCCTTTCTGAGATCCCTGATCAGGATAAAAGCGTCGTTTGGGTTCATTTGGGCTTCAAATGTCTATTTGGCAAACCTGTTATCGTATACGATATCGATTGATTCGGGCTTTTGAAGGCTAAGGGCCTTCACAATGTTATTGACGGAAATTTCTGTCATCTCCGGGCTCATGTACCCCAGCCCGGCCTTCAGCATGTCTTCACTCCAGGTAGCCTTCACGGCGAGCAGTTCTTCCAGGGCTCTGTCTTTCGTGATCTGGGGGTTTATTTTCGCAATAATCGACATAGCTTCCTCAGGATGTTCAAAAGCATAAGCCAGTCCTTTCAACGAGGCCTGAACGAAATCCTTGACCATTTTGGGCTCTTTCTCGATGAGATCATGATGGGCAGAGATCACATTTCCATAGCTCTTGAGACCGAAATCTGAATAGAGCATGCTCATGATGGTGACCTTCTGGCCCCCTTCCTCGGCGGCTTTCTGAAATCTCCCCCGGTGGATGCTCTGCTCGAGGACAGCGTCGACCTGGCCAGATAGGAGCAAAGGGAGAAAAGAGGTTGCATCAACAACCACCTCGGAGATCTTTGAACGATCGAGCTGGTTCGCTCCGATAAAGGCAGGGAACATGTTCACACTCGCCCCGCTCGCTGACCGCCCCAACTTTTTTCCTTCAAGATCCTTCGGTACCTTGATGCCGCTTTCCTTGGTATAAAGGATGCCCAGCATGGCTTTTCCATACACGGCGGCAACGGCTTTGTCCGGGGTTTCCTCTCTGATCACACTGGTCACCAAGGTAGCAAAGTCACAGATCCCAAAGGTCGCCCGTTTTGCCGCCACCTTTTTGACGGTGTCTCCGGAGCCGTAACCGCGCACAATCTCCACATTGAAACCGGCATTCTTATAATACCCCTTATCCAGTGCCACGTAATAAGGACTATGGGTGCCGTTGATCATCCAGTCCAGAGCCAAAACAACGTCTTTCGTTTGGGCATGTGCTGAGGAAGCCACTCCCATAGTGACGGCCAATAAGATGAAGAAAAAGCCTGCCGCAAGACGTAAACGAAGTTTGCTTTCCATTTTAGCGCTCCTTCCCTTTAAAAGGTTCAACATAGTCCTCCCATCGGACTTTTCCGGGGACGGACGTCTTCTTCCTCTCAAACTGCTTTACCAGGGCTACAGGCACCGTGGCATCGATGCCGACGCGACCCCAGTGCCTTTCGGATGGATCCCTTGAAAAGGAAGGGACCCCGGGGATGATGAAGATGTCTTTATCAGGCCTGCATCGGGTGGATATGGCCCAGATCACATCCGATGGATCGTAGATGTCCACATCTTCATCCACGACCACGGCGTAAAGGATACGATTGAGTTCCGCTCCCAAAGCGGCGAGAAGGGCTTTATGTTCTTCCCCGTCCACCCGCTTTTTCATCTTGATAATGCAGAACTGCAGCGTCGGCGAGCAGACGATATCAAGCACCAACGGGACGAAAACCTTGACCGCCTTCAATATGGAACCTGCGAGCGGAACCCCTGTGACGGTCAGTTCTTCACTCGACCCTGAAATGATCGCGTAATAAACCGGATTCGTTCTCCCGTAAACCCCTTTCACCTTAAATACATGATTAGGAGCCACCAAACTGTAATACCCCATCCATTCCCCAAAGGG
>JAZDGZ010000413.1:0-6386 GCA_043806375.1 Pseudomonadota bacterium
GCCTGGGACTTGAGCCTTGCAAACTGCCTCTTCATTCGCGGGATGTCTTCTTCATAGACAAAATCCGACAAGGGCCGTCCGATCATCTCCGACGGATCGTGGCCTGTCAGCGGCTTGACGGCCGGGCTGATGGTTGTGATGAGGCCGTCTTTGTCCAAGGTGTAGATGATCTCGCTGACGCCTTCCAGGAGGGTTCGGTATTCGGCCATACTCTCCTGCAAGGCCGCTTCAAGCCCCTCGCGCTGGCGTCTGGATTGCTCCAACTCCCGGCGCAACACGTCAAGTTCTTCGAGGAGCTGAGCCTTTGTCTTCCCTTTGTTGGTCACACAAGGCACTCGCAGACTTAATTTAGAGGAAGGTTATCCGTTATTCGTTATCCGTTATTGGTTATTTGGCGGTGGGGCCTTACGTTTGGCGCACTTCAAACTTAACCCTTTAGGCCTTCACCAAAGTAGGATGGGTTGAGCTCGCGAAACCCATCGGACAACGGCTTATTTCTCTCGCCCGCCTGTCCCGGCAAGGCGGGGTTCGCCGAAGCTCACTAGAGGCCGCAGAGATCGCAGAGGTTTAGATTATTATTGTGAATGCTCTCATTTCTTCTTTTTTCATTCTCTGCGTGCTCTAGTCCCGCTTTGCGGGCTCCCGCGGTAGCGGGACAGGCTGGGCGAGAGATCGGTTTTGTTCCTGCTTTTCGTCGCTCCCCCCGCATCACGTCCCCCTATCGCCTATTACCCCTTACCCATTACCTTGTTTTTTCAAATAACCAATAACGAATAACTTCAATCGCCTTTCTTGCCCGTCTCGCCCTGTTCCGTCTTAAGAAAACTATCCAGATAAAGATTGCACAGGATCTGCTTGGAATAGACCACCTTGATCCTTTCAAGAAGGTCCTCATCGGATAGGGCCTTCAATGTGGGGTGCCTTTCCCTCAGAAGCTTTAATGCAGAGTCAGTATCCACTTTGGCAAAAGGAACCTGAAGGGCGTCCCGAAGGGCCTTATCGATCTTTTCCCAGTCATAGTTGCGACCGACAATGGCCTTCCACTGCTCATCCACGTATCGCCATGACTGGCCTGTCCATCTGTCCTGCTTGATGACCGTCTCCCCTGTCTTCACCGTGCTATAACGAGGGGCAAAGTATTGGAGAAACAGAACAGCGACACCGATTCCAATCAAAAGTCCGACCACGAAGTATATCTTATCTCGATTCATATGACCCCTGTTCTTAAGTTATCCGTTATTCGTTGCACGTTATTCGTTATCCGTTATCTGTTATTCGTTTATTCGTTTTTCGCAGAATGTCCTTGAATCCTGCTTAGCTTTCATTTTCAGTCCGACATCCCTCCCCTTCTCTCAAGTAGGATGGGTTGAGCTTGCGAAACCCATCGGACAGCGGCTTATTTCTCTCGCCCGCCTGTCCCGGCAAGGCGGGGTTCGCCGAAGCTCACTAGAGGCCGCAGAGATCGCAGAATTGAAAAAACCCGGAAGTCCACATCATTTTCTTTGAACTCTGCGGCTCTGCGACCTCTAGCGTAGCGGGCGAGAAATAATTCCTTTTCTTTCCCGCCCTTGCTCTATGCCCTTATCCGTTACCCCTTTCCCTTCCCCACACCCGAATATTCCGGCACGATCTCCTTCAGCAGCCGAATGATTCCCGGCACGTCCTGGTCATAAGCCATCTCCGCCAGTATCTTGATGGCGCCGTCCAGGACCTTTTGATCACAGGCCTTCCCCCGCAGGACCATGATCTTTTCATGGCTGGTGGGAACAATGCCCTCCCCTTCGGTGATAAGCTCCTCGTAGAGCTTCTCACCCGGCCGGAGGCCGATGAACTCAATCTTGATGTCCTTCTCCGGCTCGAACCCAGAAAGGCGGATCAGGTCTCGAGCCATGTCCACGATCTTGACCGGCGTACCCATGTCGAGGATGAAAATTTCGCCCCCATCGCCCATAGCGCCGGCCTGGAGGATAAGCTGGCAGGACTCGGGGATGGTCATAAAGTACCGTGTCATCTCGGGATGGGTGACCGTCACCGGCCCCCCTTTCTCGATCTGCTTTCTAAATAGGGGCACCACACTCCCCACGCTTCCGACCACGTTCCCGAAGCGGACAATCATATACTTGGTCTTCGAAATTTCGCACCCGTTCTGACCCTGAACCATGAGTTCCGCCACCCGCTTGGAGGCTCCCATGACATTTGTAGGTCGCACCGCCTTGTCCGTGGATACCAATACAAAGCGTTCCACCTCATGGTCGTTGGTAATGTCAATGACGTTCCGGGTACCGAGGATATTGTTCTTCACCGCTTTCCAGGGTTGAAGTTCCATCATGGGCACGTGCTTGTAGGCAGCGGTATGAAAGACCACCTGGGGCCGGTAGGCGGAAAAGGCCTTGGATAGTTGACGCCGGTCTCGAATATCCCCCAGTAGGGGAACGATTTCCACATAGGGGAAACTGCCTTTGAGCTCCAGATCCATCTCGTAGAGGGCGCTTTCGGTCCGCTCATATAGAATCACACTTCGGGGCCGGAAACGGCAAATCTGCCTGCACAGCTCCGAACCTATGGACCCGCCGCCGCCGGTCACCATGACCGTTGCATCTTTAAAGCAGGCGCCGATGCGGTCTTCGTCCAGCTGGATCACCTCCCGCCCCAAGAGGTCGCAATAGGCCACCTCTCGAATGGCGCTGACCGTTACCCGCCCGCCGATCAGCTCCCCCATACCCGGGACGGTCTTATAGGCAATGCCGCTATCTTTGCAGCGGCTCAAAATGGTCCGCATTTCGGCCGAACTGGCAGAGGGAACGGCAATCAGGGCCTCATCGGCCCTCATCCTTCCGGCAATACCCTTCAGGTCCGCCGTGCTCCCCAGGACCTGGATCCCATGAATTTGCCTCCCCACCTTGCTTTCATCGTCATCGACAAAACCCACCACACGGTAACGCAGGCTTGCATTATCCTGGATCTCCCGGAATATCTTTTCCCCGCAGTCGCCGGCGCCGATAATCAACAGCCTCTTGCCGGGGCTCTTTTCCGAGAGGCCAAGCCTGAATAGGCCAAACGAAGCAACGCGTGCTGAGGTGTCCTTGCCGCCGATCCAGAAGAAGAGACGAATGCCTACCCTGTAGCCAGAGATCAAAAAAATGGTGAGGATCCAGTCGATAACCAAGATTGCCCTGGAAAACCCTTGAATGCCATGGGTAAAAGCCAGGAGCGCCACGATGAGCAGGGAACTCACGCTGGCCGCCTTCATGATGTTGAGGAGATCGGCGATACTCGTGTACCGCCACATGCCCCGGTAGAGGTCGAAGAGGTAGAGGATGAGGATCTTTATCAAAAGGATCAGGGGGAGGAGGCGGAACATGACCGCCCAGCTCTCAGGCGGGATATTGAAATTGAAGCGCAGGAGGTGGGAAAGAGACCAGGCAGCGGCCAACAGGACTGCGTCGATAGCCATGACAATAATGAAGTTGGTATATATTTTCCCCTTCATCATCCCCTATCTCGTTTTGACCACGCCGGTAGAGCCGGCCATCCTGCCGGCTTCCCTCTAAATCACCCTTCGAGTCGGCCGCGACTCGGCTGAGCGCGTCGCAGGACGCGTTGACCCCTCTTGTCGTCTATAAATCCTGGATTTCTTACCGGAAGGTACACTTCAGGGTATCATACCCGCAAGTATATGACTTGTCACCCGAAAACTCTCATCTGGCGTCACTTTTCTCCCCTCCGTCTTCTGATCTCTTGTATGAAACTTCATGCCCAAGGCCAGAGTTTTCTGTTCGATCAAACTGGCCAACCGGCCAGCGGCTTCGCTGACCTCTGTCTTCTGACTCACTGTCCTCTGCTCTCTGCCCTTTTCGCCCTGCGCTATGCTCGGTATGGCCTGTTGTCGTTGATCCGGTTTCTCTCGTTTGTCTTGTCGCGGTCGTTAAGATCGTTTGGTTTGTTGAGGAATGTAGGATGGGTTGAGCATGCGAAACCCATCGAAAAACCTATATCTCACGCCCGCCTGTCCCGGCGAGCCGGGGTTCGCCGAACTCACTAGAGTCCGCAAAGAACGCAGAGGTTTAGATTATTTTCTTGAATGCTCTCTTTTCTTCTTTTTTCATTCTCCGCGTCTCCCTCCGGGCCGTAGGGCCCTACAGGCCGGAGGCTGCGACCTCGAGGGCCGAAGGGCCCCCGCAAGGGCGGGACAGGCGGGCGAGAGATCATTCTTTTTCCTTCTGTGCTTCATGCGCTTTGCCCTGTCACTTTCGCCCAAATTAGTCCAAGGTACTCATACACCGCCCTTTCCGCCTTCCTGAGCCCCTCTGAACCGGGAAAAAACATACCCGGGCTGACCCCTCCCTGCCTTTCCTTCACCCAGTGACCTGTGGGCGCCGGAATAGGTTCCATCCCCTGCTTTCGGAACAGGGCCATAGATCGCGGCATATGGGAGGCAGAGGTTACGAGAACAAACTTGTCACTGCCAACCATCTCCCTGATGATCCTAGCTTCATCCTTTGTGTCTTTTGACTCATTCTCCAGGACAATGTCACTCTCGTCAACACCCAGAACCAACGCCACATCCGCCATGATTTTACCATTGGGCACCGGATCGAATCCCGCGCCACCTGAAAAAATAAGGTTGCTTCCCGGCGCCATCTTATGAAGGCGTATTCCCTCAACAAGCCTCGCCAGGGTCCCCTCTTCGATCTGGCTCGTGACAGGCACTTTTGGATCGGAAGTGTGCCCGCCACCCAAAACGACGACCCACTTCACATCATCCAAATTCGCTGAGTTCAGCACCGGCGGATATTGATATTCCAGCGGTCTCAAGAGGATGCTCGAAACCTGGCTGTAACTCAGCAACCCGAAAAGCGCCGTCCCGATCGTAACAAGCACCTTCCCGGTCCGCTCTCTTCGGGTGAACCATATAAAAAAAAGGCCCAAAAGCATCACTTCCAGGCCAACCGAAACGGGCAACAAAAACGGCCCTACAATCTTCTTGAACAAGAACATTCCATTTGTCCTCGGGTTGAGTCTATCGGGTTTGTTGGGTTACTGGGTTATTGGGTTTTAAATCCTGCTGATCCTGTAAATCCTGCCTAAGCTCTCTTTGGATTTTCCGCGTCCCCGAGAAAGGCTGCCCTCTTGACTTCTCAAACAAACTCCGCCTCCTCCTCGAGCCAGTCCAGGATGTGTTCGACCTCGAGCGAAAGGTTCGCCCTCAAGTCCTCATCGGAAAAGGAGCGCTGATAGTCGTACATGTCTTTCAGCCAGTCCATCAGGTATTCTTCCGGAACCGCAGACAACCGGTCAAAGACCTTGTCGAGTGGCGTCTTGGTGTAGGCGAACCTGTAGAGGTCTTCTATCTTCAAGACTAACCCTCCTTCAAAGTAACGATCTTCCTCAGGTGGTTTACATCCTCGAGGTCCCTGGGCCTCCCCGCAGCATTCTTCATTTCAATAAGGTCTTCCATGCAAACCACCGCCATCCTGATCCCCCCGATGGTCATCTCCTTTCTTCTCGCGTGAACCTCTTCGAAATTCATGGGGTTGATCAGAAAGATGTCTACCTGCCTGAAGGGCTTTCGAGGGTCTATGAAGGTAAAGACGACCGCGCCCTTCTTCTCCGTCCACTCTTCCCTCTTTTTTCTGGACAGCAACTCCCGGGGCTCCACCGGGGCGCCACATCTCCCCCCCACTACCCTCGCCTTGATTCTCTTTCCTGCAAATTTTTCTGCGAAGCTCCCACTGTTTTTTCCTTGCGCTGTCCGCGGGGAAAAAGTGTGTGTCTGTCTGTGTGGGTCTGTGGCTAAATCGCAATCGAAGACTGGTTGAAGGTGCATCGGCTTCCCAGCCTCCCCGCCTCCCAGCTAACCGGCCTTTCGTCCTCTATTCGCTAAAGCCTAAAATCACGAGTCAGCCGCTTTGTGGGGCCGGGACGGACATATTCCATGCTCTCGGAAAGAAACCTGATGTATTCATCCAGATCACATTGCTCGCTTTTTCTCCGGGCCGCCCTAAATGCCTCCCCTCGTTTGAAATCCTTTGCGTCTTCGAGCATTTCCCGTCTTACGTCACTGCGCAATCTCTTGAAGCCATTCATCAAGCAATTCCTCTTTTTGGAAAACTCTGAAATACTCACGGACAAGCTCCATGTCCATCTTGTCCCGATGCAATTTCAATAATCTTTGAATGTCGGGTTTATCAATCAAATACCGATGTTCAGGGTCATTAGAAATGGCCTGTACCTTCAGCCCTATCAAGTCTTCCGGCCGAACCGTACTGACCTGCAGCTCACCTCCAAACACAGGTTTCAACTCGGCGTTTCGCATCATGGCCTTGGTGTACTTTCTTCTTGCCAGAAGAAAATCAACCTGGCCAAAAACCTTCAACGGTGACCAG
>JAZDGZ010000414.1:0-2017 GCA_043806375.1 Pseudomonadota bacterium
CTAGGTCGATCCGGTCAAGGGGGAGAGTAAAGAATTCTTGGGGAGAGGGAGTCAGGTATGCTGAAGAAAGGTCTGATACAAGTCTACACGAGCCGGTCCGACCGCATCAATTTTGCACCCTTTGGCCTCGCATTGCGGGCAGCGGGCCAGGAGCTGCGGGTTCACATGACATCTCTTTTGCCCCATGAGTGGCCCGAGGGGGCCATGACCGCCTCCAGATATCTGAAACCCAACCTCGTGATCCATCCATCCAGCCTGGAACTCTCGGCTCCTTTCGGTCAGTGGAGCAAGAGCCAAGCGAATAGGATGAGGAGGGCCTTTGAGGAGGCCCGAAAGGCCCTCCTGGGGGGGGAATTCGACCTCGTCATTCTCAACGGGATCCATCCTCTTTGCTCCCTTGACGTCATCGCCCTGGACGACGTCTTGAGCCTGATGAGGGAAAAACCGGATCACGTTGAACTCGTCCTCGAAGGGCAAGGGGCCCACCAAAAGGTCGTCGAAGGGGCGGCTCTGGTGACGGAGATGGTCTGCACCGAGATACGAGCGGAGCAAGACCGCGCAGATAAGATGAACGTCAGGGAGCCTGCAGAGGTCGTCACAGGAAATGGAAAGGGGAAAACGACCTACTGTCTTGGAAAGGCGATGCTGATGTCTGCGACGGGGATCCGTTCGACCGTCCTCCAGTTCATCAAGTCTCCCATGCGCTACGGAGAGGTGAAAGCGATCGAAAGACTTCCCAACCTTGACATCAGGTCCATGGGTAAGGGTTTTGTGGAACTCGGCGCCCCGACTCCCAAAAGAGAGCATCTGGAGGCGGCCAGGCAGACCTGGGAAAAATGCCTCAGGGAAATCTTTTCTTTGAAGTACGGACTTGTGATTCTGGATGAAATCAATATCGCCACCCATTATGGTCTCGTCAAGCCTGAGAGGGTACGGGAAATGATGTTCTTAAAGCCCCGGGAACTCCATCTGATCCTCAGCGGCAGAAACGCCCACGAGGAGGTGAGGCAGCAGGCCTCTGTGACGGTTGAAATGAGGGAGATCAAACACCCTTTCCAAAAGGGGATCAAGGCGAGAAAAGGGATCGAGTTCTGATGCCCGTGGACTACTCTTTGATCTTGCTCTGCCTATTCTGATAAAAGGCATCTCGGACAGCAACATAGGGGTCCAAGGCGGCCTTTTTAAGGGCTTCGTAATCCCCTAGGGTCAGGGAGGTCTCGTTGACCGCGTCAGAGGCCTTCACCGAGAGCTGATATTTGGCGGGGTCCAGATAGTGCAGGGGATCGATAAAGGCATCGCCCACCTTACCGAGCGTCTCCCGCACGCTGGATGGCCCCAGGATAGGCCAGTGGATATAAAAAGCGGCCCCCATGCCGTAGGAGCCGAATGTTTGTCCCAGGTCTTCCTCGTGCCTCTTGATCTCGCATTTGTTGCCGGCCACGTCGAGAAGGCCGCCCAGTCCGATCGTGGAATTGATGACAAAGCGGGCGATTTCGTCACTGGCCTCTACCACCTTGCCCTGCAGCAGACAATTGACGAAGCGGATCGGAAAGGCCAGGTTGTAAAAGACGTTTCTTATGCCCACCCTCACCGGCTCGGGGGCGACGGCCTTGTAGCCCGTGGCCACGGGTTTGAGAAGCCAAAAATAGAGTTTGTCGTTGAACTCGAAAAAGACCCTGTTGAGCGGTTCGAGGGGATCGGCAATGGACCCCTGCTGAGGCTCTTCATCCAAAAAACGCTCTTCCTCCTCCTTGACCAGTGCAATGAGGAGGGGAGGCCGTTGACCGCCCTTTCCCGGGTCAAGGAATCCGTCTCCACCCATGGGATCCGACACCTTCCAGCCGAAGACTTCGTGTGTGCTGTTGGTCAACAAGATTCCGTCGACACGACCGGTCCCCTGTATCCCTAAGACCGAGGCGCTAAAAGGCAAGGCCTCGGGATCTTCGCCATAGCATGAAAGGCCGAAAGAGGCCAAAAGGGAGATCATAAGCAAAAGCATGAATAAGCACTTTTTCAT
>JAZDGZ010000415.1:0-3770 GCA_043806375.1 Pseudomonadota bacterium
ACACCCGTGGGGATTGTCTGCGCCACAGCGTAGACCCTCCGGTCGGGCTCAATGGAAGCCACGTCCGGATTCCTCTCCAGCACTCTCAAGGCCGCATTGGAGAACTTTGCGGAGAAGCCCTTCAAAGCTCTGCTATAAACATGATCCACAGAAAATCGATGGGATCTCGCCATGGTCCCCGCGGCGAACGCTGGGTCCTGAACATGGTCGCGCAGGACAACGATGTACCGACCCGGGATGATATCTTTTCCCGAGAACTTGGATAGCCCCTGCTTCTGGGCGAACAGAGGTGAGGCGCTGAGAAAGATGACACACAAGAACAAGAAGAGGATCAGGAGCCAACCGCCAACCCAAAACCTTTTCCAGCTTTTCTTTGTTTCCATTTGCTACCTCCCTTCGCATTAAATGATTTTAGGCCCGTTTTACGCCTATGCTTTCACCTTCTTGTTTTTCAAAGCCCAATAGACCCTCTCGGGCGTCAACGGCAAATGGTTCACCCTGACTCCAACAGCATCGTAGACCGCGTTGGCCACGGCCGCTGCCGTAGGAATCGTGGCCGGTTCTCCAATCCCTCTGATATCATCCGGGCTCCTCGCGTTCTCTTTCTCAACGATGATTGGAACGATTTCTGGAACGTCCACCATGGTGGGCAGGCGGTAGTCCAGAAAGGAGACGTTGAGAGGCCTCCCGTTTGAGAAGATCACTTCTTCGCTCAGGGCATATCCCAGTCCCATGGCGACCCCCCCATGAATTTGACCTTCAATGCCCGCTCTGAATACGGCTTTACCGACGTTGTGAGCAGCAACGACTTTCAAAACATCCACCTTCCCGGTGACCTTGTCCACCTGCACGGCAACGGCCTGGGCCCCATAGGCAAAGAAGGGTCTGCTTGGCGCCGCATGGCTCTCGACAAAGGCCGGGTTGAAAGGTGGATTGGGTGTGGCGTGGGTCCCGGTTGCAACCACTGGCCCTCCCTTGGAGAGAGCTAACAGATGCGCGGCCTTGGCCAATGGAATCGCGACCTCAGGGCGCTCCCTCACGTAGATCTTACCGCCGCCAAACGCCAGAATCTCCCTCGGGGCCTCCAGATGCTGTTCGGCAAACGCCAAGAGTTGCTTTTTGACGCCGTCGATAGCCTGATGGACAGCCACACCCATCGCTTGTGTGGTCCGGCTTCCTATTGCGCCAAAGTCGTAGGGGCAGGTATCCGTGTCCCCGCTGACCACCCTGATCCGTTCCAGCGGGATTCCCAGTTCCTCTGCAACCAGCAAGGCCATGGCCGTATCGGAACCGGCACCGATCTCAACAGAGCCCATCGAGAGCACGGCCGTTCCGTCCTCATTAAGTTTCACCACCGCGCTCGAACCAAAACCAGGCATGCCCCAGAACCCGCCTGCCACACCGACGCCGACGGACTTCCCCTCCCCTGTCTCTGGCAGGACCGTAAGATGTTCCTCCATGGACTTCTTCAGCTGCACAAGGGCCTCCTGATAACCGCCCTCCGTCAGCACCTGCCCGGTCGGCGTCAGGTCATTGGCCTTCACCGCGTTTTTCATCCGAAGTTCAACGGGGTCCATCTCCAGCTTGCGTGCGATCCTGTCCATCTGGGTTTCTGCCGCAAAATGGGCCTGCGGGGCACCGGGGCCCCTGCAGGGACCACAGGAGATCTTGTTCGTATAGACACAGATGCCCTCCATCGACAGATTGGGAATGTTGTAAGGACCGGCAATCAGCATCACCGCATTTGACGTGGTGCTCGGCCCAAAGTAGGCATAGGCCCCGGTATCCACTTTTATCTGCGCCTGCCTGGCAAGCAACGTACCATCCTTTTTCACCCCGGTCTTGATCGATATTTCCATGGCGTGACGGGGCGTGGAGGCCAGGAAATCCTCTTCGCGCGTCAATTCGATTTTGACCGGCCTCTTTGCCTTCAGGGCCAGCAAGGCCGCAATCGGTTCAATGGACATCTCGCCCTTGCCTCCGAAGCCGCCCCCGATTCGGGTCCCAGTGACCCGGATATCGGACATGGGAAAGCCTAGGACCTCAGCCAGTCCTTCCCGGATACTGAAGGGACGCGCCGTGCTGCACCAGACATGCAGCCTGCCACTGTGATCCACCTCGGCCAGGACCGCCCTCGGTTCGAGAGGAGCCTGATGAACCACGGGCATGGTATACGTATCCTCGAATACCTCGTCGCTCTCTGCGAAGCCTCTTTCGATGTCCCCTTTTTTTATTTTGGTGTGAAGGCAGATGTTCCCCTCCCGCTTCAGGGGCAATTTACAGGTGTACTCCTTGAACGCTTCATGGATGAGCGGTGCGTTGGGATCGGTGCTGTCAGCAAAGGTAAAGACAGCCGGAAGCTCATCAACCTCCACGTCGATCAGGTCCAGGGCTCGCTCGGCTGTCTGCGCGTCAATGGCGGCCACTGCCGCCACAGGCTCACCAATATAGCGGATCTTATCCGTTGCCAGCACCACTTCGTCCTGAATCAGGAAGCCCATTCTTATGTCCGGGAAGTCCTGAGCGGTGATCACGGCCGCAACACCTGGAACGGAGCGCGCCCTGTCCGTCTTTATCCTCTTAATGCGGGCGTGGGGTACCTGGCTGCGAAGGATCTTCCCCGTCAGCATGCCCCGGCGTTCAAGATCGCCGGTGAACAGGGCGCCGCCGGTCGTCTTCTCCGGGGCCTCCAACCGTCTCACCTCCGCGGGTGCTGTCTGCCCTTTCTCCTTCTGAGAAGAGCGACTTGCCACCGCTTGAATCGCTTGGACGATCTTGGTGTAACCGGTGCAGCGACAGAGATTTCCTTCCAGATATTGGCGAGTTGCTTCAGGGGTTGGATTGGGGTTTTCGTTCAACAAGGCCACTGCTGTTAAAATCATGCCCGGGGTACAAAACCCGCATTGAACAGCGTTGTAATCGATAAAGGCTTGTTGCAGCGGATGAAGTTTTCCGTCCCGGGTCAACCCTTCGATGGTTGTAACGTCCTTGCCTGCGACCTCCGAAACAAGAACCAGGCAAGCGTTTACCGGTTGACCATCGATCAACACCGTACACGCCCCACAGTCCCCCTGATCACACCCCCTCTTGGTCCCTGTAAGGCCGAGCTGTTCCCGCAAAAATTCCAACAGCGTCTGATTCCCTTCCGCCGGCAATCGTACGTTCTGTACATTCACCCTCAATTCAATCGGTTGATTCATTTGTCCTTCCCCTCCGTCGCACCCGTTGCCTGGCGGTGGGCGGCGAGCAAACCTCGCTGGCACAGTTCCCTGACCATTTCCCTGCGGTACTCGGCACTGGCTCTCAGATCCGAGATCGGGCTGCAGGATTGAGCCGCCCGTTCCGCAGATTCCCGGGCCGCATCAAGGCTGAAAACGCTGCCTTCCAACCGCTGCTCGGCCGATGGCACCCGGATCGGTGTCGGAGCCACTGCGCCCAGAGCAATGCGCGCCTTGCTGATCCGGTCGTCTCCGTCCAGTTCCAGCAAAACGGCCACGCCCACAAACGCCAAATCCATGGCTTTCCTCGGGGAGAGCTTGTAGTACACAGATCCCTGGCGGCGGTTGCGACCCAAGGAAATCTTCAAACGTGTAAGCATCTCACCGTCGCCCAGAACCGTCGCTCCCGGCCCCAGGAAAAACTCGCCGAGATCAACAACCCTCGTTCCTGCTTTTCCACAGATCACTGCTTTCGCGTCCAGGGCCAGGAGCGGTGGGGCCGTTTCTGCCGAGGGCGACGCGTTGCAGAGGTTCCCCCCGATCGTCGCCCTG
>JAZDGZ010000416.1:0-5915 GCA_043806375.1 Pseudomonadota bacterium
GTGTCTCAATAATCACTTTACAATCCGTTCGTGGTGAGCATGTCGAACCATGAACGGAACCCCTCGATATAGTTCACCCTTCGACAGGCTCAGGGCGAACGGGGTATGTAAATATATTACTGATACACTACACTAGGTCTGACATTACTGGATACTGCATTGGATATAAGAAGATCGGAAAGCTCCCCATGAAATATCAAACTGATTTTAGGAAACTGCTGGAGCCGGGGACAATAGGTGCGCTGCAGCTCCAAAACAGGATGGTGATGGCCTCCATGGGCACCCGCCTGGCCGGGGTGTGGGGTGAAGTGAACGACGCCACGATTGCGTGGTATGCCCGAAGGGCTCAGGGCGGTGCGGGTCTCATCACCGTGGAAGCCACCCATGTTGCCGCGGCCTTGTTCCCCGTCAGGGGAGTCGTTCGCATGTTAAGAGCGGACGACGACTGTTATTGTCCCGGATTGTTTGCCCTGACGGAAGCTGTTCATGATGCCGGCGCGAGAATCAGCATACAGCTATCCGTCGGCCGGGCCGCATCCACGGGCTCCCTCTGGATGCCGGGTTTGGGTGATATTCAGGAGATGGTGGGCATGGCGCCCTCTGCCGTGACGTTTCCATGTGGCGTGAAGCCAAGGGAAATGACGACTAAAGAAATTAAACAGACGATTGAGTTGTTTGGGAAGGCAGCCGCACGCGTGAAAAAGGTAGGATTTGATGCCATTGAACTGCATGCGCATTTTCACTCCATTCCGGGTTGTTTCTTATCACCCCAATTCAATAAACGGACGGACGAATACGGAGGGAGTTTCGAAAACCGTCTCAAATTCGTCCTTGAAATTATGAGTACCATGCGGGAAAGGGTCGGGACAGGTTTTCCCTTGATCGTCAAATACTCGATTGACGAATTTGTGCCAGGCGGGAGAGATATCAAGGATGGGCTGGCCATTGCTCAATCTCTCGAAGAGAAAGGGATCGATGGCATTGTGGTGTCGCAGGGCCAGGCTGGGTCGAAACAAATACCGTATGCGCCGCTCTACTGGCCCGAAGGGTACATGGTCCCGCTGGCTGAGGCGCTTAAGAAGGTGCTGACAATACCGGTGATCGTGGGAGGCAGACTGGGTGACCCTGTTCTCGCCGAGCAGGTTCTTAAGGAGGGGAAGGCTGATTTTATCAGCATGGGAAGACCCCTGATCGCTGACCCTGATTTGCCGAAGAAAGTGCAGGAGGGACAGATCCGGGCCATTCGGCGCTGCGTTGCTGACAACTGGTGTTTCGAAATCTTCGGAAAAGCGGAGATGAGATGCACCCTGAACGCTGCCGCAGGTCGGGAATTAAAATACGGAGAAATCAAACCGGCAGTGAGAACAAAGAGAGTGGTCATCGTCGGTGCGGGGCCAGCCGGCATGGAAGCGGCTCGAGTGGCAGGCCTCAGGGGCCACAAGGTTGTGTTATATGAAAAGGCCGAAGGATTGGGCGGTGGAGAGCTTACGTTGGCTACGGCAGCACCCCATAAGGAAGTCTTCAAAGACATCTCCAATTACTACGCGGAGATATTTAAGACATTAACGAACGTAAAGGTGATGTTGAGAAAAGAAGCCACCGTTGACAGTATCTTGAAGGGGAAACCGGACGTTGTCATCATCGCCACAGGGGGCAAGAGCTTCATTCCAAACATTCCCGGGGTTGACCGGAGTAATGTGCTGACTGCCTTTGATGTATTGGGAAACAAAGCAAGAGTCGACGGCAAGATGGTCATCGTATGTGGTGGGAATGCGGTAGGCTGTGAAACGGCAAGCTATCTGGCGAAGCAAAGAAACCGGGTCATGATTGTCGAGATGCTGGACACCCTTGGGGCAGATATAGAAACGAACTGCATGTCAGCCCTGAAAGATGAGCTGGCACAGGACCGGGTGAGCATCATTACGGGGAAGAGAGTTGAGGCTATCACGGATAACGCGGTCATCGTAACGGACCGTAACGGGAACCGGACCGTTCTGCAGATGGACATCGCCGTCTTAGCCTTGGGAGTTGAACCTGTAAATGATTTGGCGGCCGCATTGTCAGGAAAGGTCAAGGAACTTTACGTCATCGGGGACGCAAAGAAGCCGGCAAAGATACATGATGCTGTCGCTGATGCATTTGTCCTTGCATTCAACGTGTAGCCTTGCTGCTGAGGTTTTGTATCATTGAATTCCCTGGGAATTCGCGGACGGGGGCCGTGAACCATGCCAAAAAGGGTTTACAAGAAGCAAATTGAAACGGATGTTGTCGTTGTCGGTTACGGGGGTGCCGGTGCGGTAGCCGCCATAACGGCCCACGACGAGGGTTCCCGGGTCATCATCCTGGAGAAAATGCCTGCGGGCGGGGGCGCCACGTTCCTTTCGAACGGAGGAATTCTCGTCCCCACGGCAATGGAATATGTGGATTACCTCTACGACATCTGCGCGGGTTTCACCGACCGTGACATCCTTGAAACATTTGTCGAGAAGGCCATGAAGATCGAGGACTACATCCGTGACATCGGCGGAGAGTTCGAACGATGGGTCAGCCAGGAGGTCGGCATCTCATTCCCGCCCCTTGCCCGCCCGAGTTGGCCGAAAGTGCCGTCCGGAAAGTCTATGGCCAGGGGCCATATCAAGGCGTATGAGGTCACCCCCCCAAAAGAAAATCCAAGCATCGCAGAACGTGTTCGCGCTGTGGGAAGGGCCTACGGACCGGACCTATGGAGGTTGCTCACCGATAATGTGGGACGCCGCGGAATCCCGGTGATGACGAGCACCCCAGCAAAAGATTTGGTCAAGAACGAGGGCGGCGAGGTGGTTGGCGTGGTTGCCCAAAGGCAGGGACAGGAAGTCCTCGTCAAGGCGAAAAAGGCAGTAGTCCTGACAACCGGTGGTTTCGGGGCGAATGAAGCCATGAGACGGGCTCACCTACCCTGCCCGTTCCATTACCTCGGCCCCTCGTATGCAGCGGGAGATGGCGTCGTTATGGCTCAGAAAGTTGGCGCAGCGCTGTGGCATATGCTGGCAATTGTGGGTCAGCTTGGCTTCAAGGCACCTGAATACGAAGCCGCTTTCCAGACCCGGGTTCCCAGTGAGAGATTTGTATTTGTGGACAGGGATGGTAAACGGTTTACCAATGAAACGGAGATGAAGCTGCATAACATGTGGCGAGTCGCCTCTTTCTACGACCCGGAACGTCTCCAGTTTCCGCGTATCCCCTGCTACCTGATCTTTGATGAAGTCACGAGGAGGAAGGCCCCCATCTCACGTGACTGGAGACCCCTGAACGACTACGAGTGGAGTCTGGACAATTCCGCCGAGATCGCGAAAGGCTGGATTAAGAAAGGGAACACCCTGGGCGAGCTGGCCAGGCAGATCGCCGTGGATGAGTCGGCACTCGAGCACACGATCAATACATTTAATGAGTCGTGCCGGGCAGGGGTGGACCCCGAATTTGGAAGGGCCAGGGAAATGATGGGCCCTATCGATACCCCGCCCTATTATGCCCTTGAGCACTGGCCCGTCATCGTCAGCACCAGTGGAGGGCCACGGCATGATAAAGAGTCCAGAGTGCTGGATCACAGCGGGAAGCCCATACCCAGATTGTACGCGGCGGGAGAACTGGGATCCCTCTTTGGCTGGCTCTATGAACCCGGAGGAGGTCTTTCCGAATGCCTTGTCTTCGGAAGGATAGCCGGGCACAATGCCGCCGTTGAAAAACCGGTGAACTCCGGTTGAATGGGGAAACCTCAAGACGGGAGAATGGCTGGAGGCGATTTGGGGATGCTTCAGCCCCCGGGTTGGCCTGGGCGCTGAAGGACATGGATCAAGGAAAAGGAGTTGTGAATGTTCAAGATTTGCGTGGATACGGGAGGCACCTTTACCGAGGCGGTGGTCCTCGACGATAAGGGGCATTTTGCCGAATTTAAGACGCCAACCACCCCGACCGACTTTTCCGAGGGTGTGCTGAATGCCATCACGGAGGCCGCACCTGCCTATGGGCGGCCCCTTTCGCAGTTCATGGCCGAAATCGAATGGATCGTGCTGGGGACCACGGTAGCGCTAAACGCCCTGGTCACTCGAAGGCTGGCGAAAACAGCGTTGATTACAACCCGGGGCTTTAGAGATATTGTGGAAATGCGGCGTGCCCTTAAAATCGAAACACACTCGATGTATGAAGCGGCCATACCACCCTACGAACCGATCGTCCCTCGCTATCTCAGGTTTGTCGTAGAGGAAGCCACCCGCTACACCGGTGAGATCACGACCCCTGTCAATGAGGCAGACCTGACAGAGGTCATCCGGAAGATAAAAAAGGAAGGAGTTGAGGCCGTCGCCGTCTGTTTCATCAACTCTTATGCCAATCCCGAGAACGAAAGGAAAGCGGCTGAGATCTGCAGGCGGGATCTGAAAGACGTTTTCGTCACCTACTCCAGTGACATCATTCCCACCATGGGCGAATATTCCCGCGAAAGCACCTGCATTCTCAGCGCCTCTGTGGGGCCGGTCGTCTCAAGATACATGACCAGCTTGGAAAACAGGCTCAAGGGAGCCGGTTTCAAGGGGCAATTGCTCATCATCCAGGCCAACCAGTTTGTGCAGTCGGTGTCGGCTATCCTGAGGAAGCCCGTGTACTTGATCGGCTCCGGTCCGTCAGCCGCATCCGCCGGGGCGGCCCTGCTGGGCAAAGCCATGAAGAAACCCAACTTCATCACAGCCGATATGGGCGGCACCACTCTCGACGCGAGCGTCATTCAAAACGGCAAGGTCCCTCTGGCTGTCGGCAAGTGGATCGGCGATGAGAGAATGGGCATCATGATACCGGATATCAGCAGCATCGGTGCAGGCGGCGGCAGCATCGGCTGGGTGGACTCGCTCGGTTTGATACGCAGCGGCCCGCAGAGCGCCGGGGCGGAACCTGGGCCCGCCTGTTACAACAAGGGGGGCAAGGAACCGACCGTGACAGACGCAGCCCTGATCCTGGGCTATATCCCGGCGGACTATTTCTGCGGCGGCAAGATCAAGCTGAACATCGACCTGGCAAGGGCCGCCGTCAAAAAAATAGCCGATCGGATGAATATGACGATCGAGCAGGCGGCCGAAGCGATGTTCGCCACGGTCAACTCCAACATGGCCGATGAAATTACCGAGATCTCAACCCGGATGGGGTATGACGTCAGGGACTTCGCGCTGCTGGCCATAGGCGGCGGGGGTCCCCTTTGCGGCGCCTTCATGGCAGACGTTCTGGGGATGAAAGAAGTGGTTGTTCCCAGGTTCGCGGCCTCTTTCTGCGCCTGGAGCATGTTTGCCCTGGATATCGGGCGGGACTATGTCAGGTCCTTTATCTCCGTGCACGACAAGGCGAGCCCCGATGCCATGAACGGTCTTTACCAGGATATGGTGGAGGAGGCCCTGGCCGATTTCAAGACACTGAACATATCGAAGAAGGATGTCGTGTTCAGCACATCGGCTGACCTGCGATACCACGGACAGTACCATGAGATCCAGATGGACCTGCCGGCCGGAGAATTGACCCTGAAATCGATCGAGCAGGCGGTCAGGGATTTTCACAAGAAACACGAAGAGCTTTACACCTTTGCATTGCCCTGGGTCCCTGTCGAATTTCGCAACCTGCGGCTCATTGCCAAGGTGAACGTGAAGAAAAACAAGTTGAAGAAAAGAGCCAGGGGGGGCAAAGACCCGTCCAGGGCCTTGAAGCGGAAGAGGCCGTGTTTCTCCAACGGGAAATTCGTCAACACCCCGGTCTACGACAGCTCCCGGTTGAAACCCGGGAACGTGATCAGCGGACCGGCCATCGTTGAGGAACCGACAACCACCGTCGTCGTTCCCAAGGAATTTGATTGCATCCTCGATGAATACGAAAACTATGTGATCAGGAGAGTGTGAGATGGC
>JAZDGZ010000417.1:0-5327 GCA_043806375.1 Pseudomonadota bacterium
GTAGAGCGAAGCGGCCCCTTCATTTATTACGAGGCTTCCGACCAGCGGATTATCCATATCCTGGAGGCCCTCGATGCACTGGCAAAGGACCTTTTGGCGCAAAGGGAAACCTTTTAACTCATAGAGAGGATTCGATGAATACGGACACACTGCAAAAACTGGTCAATGGAATGGCCCCTGAAGAGGCTGCCTCGGCGCTGGGGGCCGTACTGAAAAAGATCTTCCCCCTCTTGGATGACGATGCGCGGCTCAGGTTCGTCCTGAATTTGGTCGGAGAGACGGGCGATGACAAAGTCGTCAGTCTCGTTCACCTCTGACTGGCGGAGTGCATGGACGAAGGTGTCGATCCAACGAAAATGTGCCAGAGCCTGGTGGAGAAGGTGGTCCAATCGAAACAGCTCTCTGCCGTGGCGGACCCGGAGGTTTTGGTTCTTTTTGAAAGCTGGCTTGAAGAACTCGAGTCTGAGGTGATCTCCTATGTAAGGAAAACGGGATACCTGAGTGCCATGGATCTTGCTCAAGCCCTGGGACTCTCCCGCTCCGGGGCCAGGTTCCTCATTGCCAAGCTTGAAAGGCAAAAAAGGTTGTAAGGAGGCCTTGAAATGGAACGGATGAAACGCACCCTGCTCCCCTTCATGGTCGTCCTCTTCGCAGCCGGCGCGCTTTACGTCACCAACCGAAGTGTGCCGCCAAAGGATGCGACCTGGGGAGATGTTCTCAGTGAGGCGAAAAGGGGCGGATATCAACTGATCAAGACCGAGGACCTTTGGGAACAACACAGAAAGGATCCTAAGGCCCTTCTTCTCGTGGATACCCGTCAGGAATGGGAATACAGGACAGGGCACATCAAAGGGGCCTTGAACTTCCCCATGGAACCGACCTGGCTCTCCCGATGGCAAGAAAAGGGCGAGCTTGAAAAGTTCCTCGGACCGGATAAGAACCGCTTCCTCGTCTTCTACTGAGCGGGCCTCGCCTGAGTCCGAAGCGACTCGGCGGCCCGTGTGGCCGTAACACTCGGTTACAAAAACGTCTATCGGGATCCCATGGGGTATCCGCAATGGCACGCCAAAGGGCTACCAGTGGAGAGTACGCCTGCCGGACTCTCAGGCACGACGCAAGAACCCAAGGCGCCCGGCCCCCTTTACGGCTGGGGCATGATCTGGACCCTCCTGGGGATCTTCGTTGGAGGCATGGCCCTGAACCTCACCCCCTGCGTCTATCCCCTGATCCCCATTACCGTCTCTTACTTTGGCGGCCGAAGCGGGAAGGGCAAAGGAAGGCAGATAGGCCACGGCGTTTGCTATATCCTGGGGCTCTCTCTCACGAACTCTTTGCTGGGCGTGACCGCTGCGCTGACCGGAGGTCTCATGGGGGCCATGCTTCAAAACCCCGCGGTCCTTGCCGGGGTGGCTGCCATTCTGGTCTTTTTCGCAACCAGCCTCTTTGGGTTCTGGGAATTCAGACTTCCCACCCGCCTCACCCAGGCCGCCTCCAAGCCCCACGCTGGATATTTCGGAACCCTCTTCATGGGATTGACCCTGGGCGTCATCGCCGCGCCTTGCATTGGTCCCTTTATTTTAGGTTTGCTCACCTGGGTGGCGGGCCTGGGCAGTCCCTGGCTCGGATTTATCATCTTCTTCACCCTCAGCCTCGGACTGGGGCTCCCCCTCTTTTTCCTGGCCGTCTTTTCAGGACAGATCACCAGACTTCCCCGGTCCGGAGAATGGATGCTCTGGGTTCGGAAGCTCATGGCCTGGGTCCTGGTGGGCATGGCCGCCTATTTCATCAGACCTGTTTTACCGAAATCATGGGGGATCTTTCTCCTTGCAGCCGTAGCCCTGTCCGCCGGCCTGCACCTCGGGTGGATCGCCAGGATCAGGGCCGGTTTCCGGGCATTCGAGTGGATCAGGACCGGAGCTGGCCTCGCAGGCCTGGTCCTGGCCACTCTGCTCGTAACCGGGTGGATTATGCAGGGTCCCGGCGTCTCGTGGCGACCTTATTCCGAGGAGATCCTCAAAGACGCCCAAAGGAACGGGAAACCGGTCATCATAGATTTCTACGCAGACTGGTGTGCACCCTGCCGGGAGCTTGAGGATATCACCTTCCATGACGCGGACGTGGTCAGGCAGGCGAAACAAGGTTTTGTCATGGTCAAAATCGATTTAACCAGGGGGGGGAATCCGGATCACGAACGGTGGCTGAATCAATATGGCGTCAAAGGGGTCCCCACTGTGGTCTTCCTGGATCCCGCAGGAAAGGAACGGCAGGATTTGAGGCTCGTTGATTTCCTCCCGGCCGATCAGTTTCTGACCCGAATGGCCGAAGCGAAAAAACCGACTGTTCTACCGTAAGCTATATGAGAAGGAGGGAATTAGATGTTGAAGGTGAGATTTTTCATGAATGAACCCAACGGCAAGCCTTGAAAGCATTTCCGGGAGATGACGCCCAGGCTGGGCGACAAGTATGACATTCAAATCGAGACCATATCCAAGCCGCGAGCCGAATACCAGACGGATGAGTATTTCGAACTGGACCTGCCGATTGCCCCCGCCGTGATGGTGGGGGAAGAAATCGTAGTAGAAGGGTCAGATGTTTCTGATGAAAAGCTTGAGAAAGTAATTTGTCAACACCTTGGGCTCCCACTGCCTGTGCCACAAAGAAAGGGAGTTCTTACTCGCTTCCTGAGCAGGTGACCCTGGTGGTCTCATAATAAACGTCATCCGTCCATTGTTAGAGGAGAGAAACATGCTGAAAGTGAGATTCTTTCTTAACGAACCTAATGGAAAGACATGACGGCATTTCAAGGAGATGATGCCCAGGCTGGGCCAAAAGTATGACATTGAAATTGAAACCATATCCAAGACAAGAGAAGAACATAACAGCGATGAGTATTCTAAACCTGAATTTCTTCTCGCTCCTGCCATCATGGTAGGAGAAGAGATCGTGGTTGAGAAGTCCGACATTTCGGAACAAAAACTTGAGTCGGTCATTTGCAATCACCTTGGACTTCCACCGCCGAAGCCACAATAAAAGGAATCCTTGATCGTCTTTGACACCAGGGAACCTTAATCGTCTCGTAATGGATCTTCGCCCCAATGCTCCTCATGGAATTTCAGAAGGGGAGCAAATCGATGTCCTCAACTTGCTCCCCTTCTTGAAACGACGCCAAAAGCACCTATTTCTTAGATTTCTTGGCATCCTTCTGATCTTTTGTGGCCTTTTTGCCCAGCTGCTTCAAAGGAATACAGCCGCAGCCACAGTTCTTTTTCTTTTCCCCCATTTTCATCACCTCCTTTCCTGTGAATTAACGCCTTTAGGCCCCCTTCATCGCAAACGAAATAAACCCCTGCAGCTTTTAAGCGTTTAAGCATTTGCTTAATTATAAATGCAAAAAAAATTACCCTTTTTTTGAATTCAGCTCCTTAATCCTTTCCCTTACGGTTATTATCTCGTTTTTCAGCTCCCTCTCATAATCTTTCAGTGATTTCAGGTTAGCTCCATGCAACTCCTGTTTTTTAAAATCGCCGGTTCCTCCGCAACCGCATGTGCAGATCTGGTTCAACAATTGCCCGCAGTTTTCCAGGGCCTCTTCATCTATGGAATAAGGTATCCAATACCCTTTTCTTTCGCTTCTGGCCAGACCGGCCTGCCGTAATATCTTGAGGTGCTGTGATACGGCGGCGGGAGTAATACCAAGCTGTTCAGCAATATTTTTGGCGCCAAGGGGGCCCTGAGATTTTAGGAGTTCGATTATTTTTACCCTTGTTTCGACGGCCAATACCTTGAACATCTCTGATGGGTCCAATTTCATAACTTTGAATCCTTAAGTAATTAAGTATTTAAGAGTTAACTTAAACAACAAAATCCGCTTTGTCAAGTAAATTTAACGAATATTTTACGATTCTTTGATCTTGCCTTTCTTCTTGACAAGAAAACGAGTCTGAGACACGTCCTGGCCGGCAGTATGCCCGGCAGAGGAGAAAAGTCTCATCGAGATTCATAGGGAAGGTTACCTTGGATACATGAGCAAGCAACCGACACTCTCTCACACGCCTCGGCAACCTCCCTTGCGCCCTCCCCGTCAGGACTCCGTCAATCTATCCCCTTTTTGGTATCCCCTTTTGGTATTGACAATCAGACCCTCGTGGACTACCTTCGGATTCCCTAGAAGCCTTGCGTAAGAGGGATCCAGGAACGATCTGGCTTCATTGAGCTGTAACCAGCCAGGTATGCAGCCTCATCCTACCATCGGTCAACTGAATTGCATTCTTTGCCGAGGCGGATCATTGCATTCAATGTCTTTTTCGGCCCTCTCTACGCAATCTTGAAGATGACCACGCCTGTGCCCTTTGCCGGCGTCCGAACTGAAGGCATCACGGGCATTCGAGGTGAAATGGTGGACAAGGTGATGGTACTCGCATGACCAGGGTCATCCGAAATCCGAAAGCCTGTTATGGTTGCAGGGCCTGCGAACTCATATGCGCCTACCGACGGCTCAAGGCATTTTCTCCCGCCGGTGGGGCCATTCAGGTGAAAAAAGATAATAGGACGGGAAAAATCTCATGGGTTCTCTCCCAAGAATGTGATCTATGCAAGGGGGAACGAGAACCGCTGTGCGTCCGGTATTGCTCCTATGGCGCCTTAACCCACTCAAACAAGGCCGGGGGACATGAAACAAATTGAAAAGGGAAGCCTGGCCGGGCAGATTCTGAGGGTCGATCTCGGCACCGGGAAGACCCGGACCGAGAGGACGCTGAAATATGCCCGCGATTACCTTGGCGGGAGGGCGATCAATTCCCTCATCCTCTTCAATGAAATGGACCCCCGCAAAGACTGGCATGACCCTGAAAACCTCCTGATCTTTGGGGTGGGCGCCCTGGTAGGGACCATGGCGCCCGGCGCCTGCCGCACCTCCATCGAGACCAAGAACGTCTTCAGCCACGGCAAGGGATCGGCCAACGTGGGAGGCCATTTCGGCCCGGAGATGAAATATGCCGGTTTTGATCACCTCGTCATTAAAGGAAAATCGAACAAGCCGGTCTACCTCTGGATCAAGGGGGGAAATGCTGAGTTGAGGGAGGCCTCCCACCTTTGGGGAAAGACGACCTTTGAAACCGAAGAGGCCCTGGAAAAAGAGAATGCCCCCCATCGGATACGGGTCGCCTGCATCGGCCCTGCCGGCGAAAACGGCGTGAGGGGATCAGGCGTGGTCTGCGACCGGTCCAAGGTGGCGGGCGGGTCCGGGGTCGGCTGTGTCATGGGGGATAAGAGGCTGAAGGCCGTGGTCGCCTGCGGGGAGGGGGGAACGATCGGCGTTGCCAGGCCCG
>JAZDGZ010000418.1:0-3444 GCA_043806375.1 Pseudomonadota bacterium
GGACTTCCCTTTTAGAGGCTTCCGCGCCTTGAAAACCCGAAAAGGATCCCTTGCTGATTCCTGCCTAGGGCAATCAAGGGCCCTGAAGAGAAACGCCACTTGTCCTCGCAAAGGGCGGGGGCATTCCGGGCTCGCGACAAACTTGAGTGATTTCAGGATGACCACACTATGAAGCTATCTACCAGAGGACGATACGGAACGAGACTGATGCTCGAGCTGACCAAGAATTATGGAAGAGGCCCCATCAGCATCTCCGAAATCTCGCGGAATCAGAACATCCCCGTCAAGTATCTTGAACAACTCATCATTCCACTCAAAAGAGCGAATCTTATAAAAAGTGTCAGGGGGCCGAAAGGGGGGCATATGCTCTCTAAATCCCCGAACGAGATCAACCTATGGGAGCTGCTTCTCCTCCTCGAGTCGAAGTTTTCCCTTGTCGATTGCCTCGTTGACGAAGATGCATGCGAAAAGACCCAGAAATGCCCTGTCCGCCCCGTCTGGGGCAAGGCCCTGGAGGCCATGGCACAGGTATTCAAAGAGACGACCCTCATGGAAATTCTCCAAGAGGCCGAGGATCGCCCGAAAGGAACGGAGCCAGGAAGCCCTTGCTCCCGAAAAGATAGGGGTTTATGTCAAATATGAAGATCACGGAAGATCTTTATGCCTTCTTATGGCTGGATCAGAGGACAAATAACGCCAATACCTATTTCATTAATGGGTCCAAGAAGATTCTTGTAGATCCTGGGCACTATAACCTCTTCGGACATATCCGGGATAATCTGGCCAGGCTTTCTCTGAAACCTGAGGAGATCGACCTTGTTATCGTTACCCATGCCCACCCGGACCATGTGGAGGCCGTTCGCGCCTTTTCAGAATCCTCGACCCTCATCGCCATTCATCCTGCTGAGTGGGAACTCATTCGAACCCGGTCCCCCCACATGGGTTTTTCCGAATTCGAACCCCATGTCCTGCTCCAAGAGGGGGAGTTGAACGTGGGCGATCTCGCGTTCCAGGTCATACACACCCCAGGCCACTCCCCGGGGTCGATCTCCCTTTACTGGCCCGAGAAAAAAGCCCTCTTTTCCGGCGATGTGATCTTCTCCCAGGGCCTGGGAAGAACGGATTTGCCCGGAGGGAACGGTCAAGAACTAAAGGAGAGTATCCGCACATTATCCCGGCTTGAGGTGGACCACCTGCTCTCGGGACACGGCGAGGTCGTCTCCGGCCCGGACCGGGTAAAGGCCAATTTCGAGAATGTAGAGACCATCTGGTTTGCTTATATATGATAAGGATGCAGGGTGTACGGGACAAGGCGCAAGGATGAGGCACAAGACAGGCAAATGTCCTCCCCCTTGTGCCTTGGGCCCTGCGCCTTGCGCCCTGCACTTTCGACTGCCATCCCCTGTTGGGTATAGCCTGTAATCAAGGAATAACCCATGAAGAATCCCCCGCCCAAAGTCACCTCCCCCATCGACTTCGACCTCCGCCAGTTGGAGATCTTCCAGAAAGTTGTGGATCTGGAGAGCTTTTCGAAGGCTGGTGAAGCCGTCTTCCTCGCCCAGGCATCGGTGAGCGAAAGAATCGCCACACTGGAGACCATGGTCGGAACGAGGCTCCTCGACCGCCTCGGCAGGCGCGTCGTTCCCACCAAGGCAGGGGAACTCCTTTACAAGCACGCCCTACTCCTGCTTGAGATGAAAAGGATGACCTGCCTGGAGATGCAGGATTTTCTCGGGGTAAAGCAGGGAGAGATTTCCATAGGCGGAAGCACCATCCCCGGCGAATACATCCTGCCCGAGCTTATCGGCCTCTTTAGAGAAAAATATCCCCTCGTGACAGTGACCCTGACGATCGCCGACACAGGTGAGATTGAGTCCCGCGTTCTAGGGGGTGATTTCGAGCTTGGCGTCATCGGGTCCAAGAGTACCCATAAGAGCCTGATCACCCGGGAGCTATGGCATGACGAACTGGTCCTGGCCGTCCCCCGGCACCACAAGTGGGCCGACAGGCAGGAGATATCGCTTAAAGAGCTTTCCCGGGAGCCCTTCATCCTGAGAGAAGTCGGTTCCGGGACCCTGAAAATCATGGAGCAGTATCTCCAGTCCGCGGAAGGAAAAGAGGCTGGCGGACTTTCTGTTGTGGCCCGCTTTGGAACCTCCACTGCCGTAAAGGAAGGCGTCAAAGCGGGTCTCGGCCTTTCCATCCTCTCATCCAGAGCCCTTGATACGGAACTCAAAACCGGGGTCCTGAAGGCCCTGAGGGTCAAGGGGCTTGAGATGTCTCGCAGCTTCTATCTGATCAGAGACAGGAGAAGAACGGTCTCACCTATTTGCGGTGCTCTCCTTGAGTTTCTTATCGAATCCTCGAAGGGCAGCAAAAAGCGGTCTTGAGGAAGGCCCATGAACTGAAAAATCGCCTATGATAAGACCCCCTATTAGGTAAACCGGCCACTTCCTCTTATGCCGCCCCTACAGTCCGGTTTATCCAGATGAGCGGGATTCCCGGGAACCCCCTATCGGTTCACACCACGAAATCCAGCCTAAACTATCGGAATTTCCAAATTGACATATCGCGTTTTCCGCTATAATTTCTCTCAGGGCTTTCTGCCAATCATGAGGCCTACATAAATTTATGTCCTTTCCGTGCGATTTCCCAACAGAGCTCTCTGGTCTTCGGCAGAGCAAGGCAAAAAGGGATGATGTCATGATAGAGCAAAAAAAACGGCGCCTCACGCAAACGGTCAGGGGTTCGGGTTGAGCCTCCAAACTGGGTCCAGGGGATCTGGACCGGGCACTATGCGGCATTGAATTTCCAACAGATCCGAATTTGATCGTGGGTTTGGACCGGGCGGACGACGCAGGGGTCTATAAGATTTCGGACGATCTCGCGATCATCCAGACGGTCGACTTTTTTACCCCTATCGTTGACGACCCTTACTGGTTCGGGCAGATTGCGGCGGCCAATGCCCTGAGCGATATCTACGCAATGGGCGGCATCCCCAAGACGGCCATGAACCTGGTCGCTTTTCCCATCAAGGAGATGGACATCTCCGTCCTTCGCCAGATCATCCAGGGTGGTCTGGACAAGATGCGCGAGGCCGGCGTTGTTCTGGTTGGGGGCCACAGCGTGGAGGACAGCGAACTGAAGTACGGCCTCTCGGTCACCGGATTCATTCATCCGGATCGTATCCTAAGAAAAAGGAGCCTGAAGGTCGGAGACCGACTCGTTCTGACCAAGCCCCTGGGGACCGGCATCATCAACACGGCCATCAAGGGAGGGCTTGCCTCTTCGGTGATCATCGAGACCGTAACTCGCGCCATGGCCACCCTGAATCGGGATGCGGCCGAAGTCATGGAAGCCTTTCCTGTCCATGCCTGCACGGATATCACCGGCTTCGGGTTCCTTGGTCATGCGGCCGAGATGGTCCAGGATTCCGGATGCGGC
>JAZDGZ010000419.1:0-7110 GCA_043806375.1 Pseudomonadota bacterium
CTGGATGACCACGCCGAGGTCGGACACGAAATGCGAGACCCCCCCCGTGTTCTGTGAAAGGAGGTTTCCTTCCACGTCCATCAGGGAGCAGCAGTAGTCTCCCACTTCATAGATCATCATGTTGTAGGAAGTCCGCCGCAGGTCATAGGACATTTCATTGGAAATTGCGGGCAGAGCGTTTCGAATCACTTCCAAGGTTACCGGATCTAATTTCATTGTTCATCCCCCACCGTAATGATTATGTCGTTGAATTCAGAGAGCCGGGCCTCATCTCCAAAGGATAAAAAGGTGTTTGAGGCATACTCCTCAATGACGGCAGGCCCCTCCGCGACGTCCCCGGCTGACAGGGCCTCCCTGTTGTAGATGGGGCATTTGAGGGCCTTTTTCGTATCTTCGATGAAGACATCCCGGTAGCCTTTGACCGCATCGCCCTCCCGGGATGTTTTCTTTTCCGCAAGGGCCGCCTTTTTTCGAATCCCGTAGGCGGTCAGACGCACATTCACGATTTCCAGGGGCTCTTCGGCCGCCTTATGCCCGTACCGCATGTCATGGAGACTGTCAAAACTCGAACGGATGGCCTCGCTGTTTCCTGCATAGATTTCCTCTTCGGAAACGGGAATGGTCAGAAAAAATTCCTGCCCGATATACCTCAGGTCAAAGAAGGCCTGGGTCCTGACCGCATCGGTTTCCAACCCTTCCTTGGCTATGGTATTTCTGCCGATCGAGACCATCTCATCATAAATCCGCCTGATCTCATTAAAATCCGCCTCTTTAAGGGGCTTGTAATAGGTCCTGACAAAATCGTGTTTTATGTCCGTCATCAACATGCCCATGGCCGAAAAATGGGCGGGCAGCAGGGGGACAATCACTCTGGGAATTTTCAGCTCCCTGGCAATGGCAAGGGCGTGCACGGGACCTGCACCGCCGGATGCCACCAGGACAAAATCCCGGGGGTCGTAACCCTTTTCCACGGAAACCCCCCGCACTGCAAGCGACATCTTGGCCACCGCGATCTGGATGATCCCGAGCGCCGCCTCCTCCACGGAAAGACCGAGTTTTGAGGCGATCTTTTCCTGGATGGCCTTTCGGGCCTTTTCCACATTCAGCGGCATCTCACCGCCAAGAAAGGTCTCACTGCCGATGCGTCCCAGAACGACGTTGGCGTCCGTAACCGTGGGTTCTTCTCCCCCCTGATCGTAGCAGACCGGACCGGGATGGCCGCCGGCGCTCCGGGGGCCGACCTTGAGACCGCCGACATCATCGATCCAGGCGATGCTTCCCCCTCCCGCGCCGACCTCCGCCACGTCGATCACGGGCAGCATCACCGGCTGGCCGCTCGCATAGCCGCCTATGTAGTATCCCTCGGCCACCGAGGCCTCTCCGTCTTTGATAAGGCTCGCCTTTGCCGTCGTCCCTCCCATGTCAAAGGCGATCACATCCTTGAACCCGAGCCTTTTCCCGATTTCGGCCGAGGCGATAATCCCTCCGACCGGACCGGATTCCATCATGGCCACAGGGACTTTTTTGGCCACACCGGGCGACATCACCCCCCCGTTTGACTGCATGATCAGGAGTTCCCCGGGGAATCCCATGGATTCAATCAGTTTTTCCAGGTCCTCGAGATACCTCTTTACGATCGGGCCGATATAGGAGTTGACCACGGTTGTGGAAGTCCTTTCGTACTCACGGTATTCACGCAGGATTTCGTGGGACAGGGAAATATAAGTGGAGGGCAGCAGCTTTTTCAGGGCCTCTCCCATCATCGCCTCATGGGATGGATTGATATAGGAATGCAGAAAACAGACGGCGATTGCCTCAGGGGACACACCGGCAACGGTCTTTGCAATGAGGGCGGCCTCCTCAGCCCCCAGGGGGGTCAGGATCTCTCCTGAAGCCAGGAGTCTTTCATTCGCCTCAAAGGTGAAACGTCTCGCAACCAGCGGCACAGGACGCTTGAAGAAGATATTGTAGGATTCCGGTCTGTTCCCCCGGCCTATTCGATAGACATCCTTGGCGCCCTTGGTCGTGACCAGGGCCGTATTTGCCCCTTTCCCCTCAATGACGGTGTTGATGGCCACGGTCGTCCCGTGGACAAAGCTCCGGCACTGCTTCAGATCGATGCCGCTTTTCTTTAAACAGTTGAGGATGCCGACAGTCAGATCATAGGGCGTCGTCGAACTTTTTGCATGGGCCAGTGAGCCGGTCGATTCATCGACAATGATCAGATCGGTAAAGGTTCCTCCAATGTCAAGCGCTACGTTTAGAGCCATAAAATAATCTCCCTTCCATAGTAAAAGTCTCAGTCATATATTCATGTTTTTTCGATCTGGTCTATTAAAAATGTTTTGCGCTGAAAGCGCTTACACCAATTTTAGGCACTTTAGTCACTGCCTCACCTACCCGGGTTTAAACATCAAACCGGGCAACCAGAGCGCGAGCTGGGGAAAAATCAGGACGAGTACCATCGCTAATATGTCGATGATGACAAAGGGCAACACACTGCGATAGATATCCCCCATGGTGGTGTCAGGGGGGGCCACCCCCTTGGTGACGAACAGGAGCAAACCGAAGGGGGGCGTTTCAGTGGCCACCTCCATGTTGATCAGCATGATGATGCCTATCCAAACCAGACTAAGTTCGAGGGCGTTCACCAGAGGCATATAAATGGGGACGGTGATCATCAGCACGGAAACCGGATCCATAAAGCAGCCCAGGATGAGCATGATCCCCTGCATGGATACAACGAGGGCCATCGGCGGCAGATTGAGACCCATCGTGAATTCGATCAGTCCGCGGGTGGCCCCGGAAAAGGCCAGGATCTGGCTGAATGCGATGGAGCCGGTGATGATCATGAACATCATGACCGCCACATGCAATGTTCCGAAAATGGATTTCCTGAATATTTCCCAGTTTAAACGTTTATAGACGGCGGCCAAAATAACGGTGCCGAGGCATCCAATGGCGGCCGCCTCCGTCGGGGTGACGACGCCCAGAAGAATCAGGCCGATCACAAGAAAAATAATGAAACCCAAGGGCAGAACGTATTTAAGGGTGAAATAAATTTTTTCGGAAAGAGGCGTTCCCGTGACAATGTAGGCCGGAGCTATGGATGGATTGATCCAGCATCTCAAGACGATGTAGCTGAAATACATCAGGGCGATGAGGAGGCCGGGAACGACGCCTGCGATCAAGAGCTGCCCGATGGAAATTTCGGCGATACTCCCTACGATGACGGCCATGGCACTCGGCGGGATAATCATGGCCAGTCCGCCGCTGCCGATCAGGGGGCCGACGGTCATCGACTTTTTGTAACCGCGCCTTTCCATTTCGGGCAACAGAAGGGTGCAAAGTATGGCGGCGGTGGCAATACTCGAACCGCTCAGGGTCGAAAGCATCGTGCCCCCGCCCACTCCGAGCAGGCTCAATCTGCCCGGAACCCGGCCCATCCATTTGTCCAGGGCATCGAGGATATTAAAGCCGATCCCCGAGTGCAGCAT
Organism: Pseudomonadota bacterium; assembly: GCA_043806375.1. Lineage (GTDB taxonomy): Bacteria > Desulfobacterota > DSM-4660 > Desulfatiglandales > HGW-15 > JAZDGZ01. Next base: position 3,498 of record JAZDGZ010000419.1, read on the forward strand.
GATTTCCCCCATGAGGACAAAAAGGGGAACGGGCAGAAGGATAAAAGTGCTCACGGAATCGAACATGCTGAAGATAAGTTGCTCCAGCCCGACCATCCCTCCCCAGAGGGTATAGGCCCCGACAAGATTGATCACGATAAAGCTGAAGGCGACAGGGAGTCCGAGGGCGAAGAGGACCAGCAGTCCCAGGATAAGCATAATGAGGGTGTGCCACCATTCCAATTTTCGATCTCCAGGGAGATGAATCGTCTTTCTTTATGAGGGTGCCGCGGCGGAATCCCCCCCTCGATTTTCCGAGGTCTTCCAGGCCGCCCAGGCCCCCCGAATTCTTCTCAGAAACTGACAAGAAAGCAGGAAACAACCTATAGGGATGACGATCATGACCAGATACTTAGGCATTCCCAGCTGCTTGGGGATGATCAGATGGTCCCTGTAGGCTCCCCATGTGGCCACCGCGCCCCAGCAGGTCAGGATGAGGCATATGAGGGTACCCGCCATGGAGGTGATCAGAAGGAAAAATGAACGAATCTTGGGGCTGAGGTGGGAAACCACAAGATCCACGGACACGTGTCCCTCTCTTTTGAGAAGCCATGCGCTTCCCAGAAAGGTGATCTGGACCAGGATATATTCGGTGACTTCAACAACCCATACGATCGGCCTGCCGAGGAAATAGCGGCAAATAACCTCCGTGCAGACGGAAAGCCATGAGAAGATGAGGAGCGCACCGGCCACGTAGCTTGTAAACGTGATGATCCAGTCGAGGATGTGGTCAAAGCCCTTTGCCGATTGCATCGTTATTCGCCTTCCATAGGAACCTGTTGCTGATCAAGGAGGTCCCGTAAAAAAATCGGTCGGATTTTTTACGGGACCGTTAGGTTTACCGGGGTTATTTCGTTGACATCTGCCTTAATTTAGGGGCGTACTCCGGCGCCTTTTTACTCAGATTTTCCCAGCCGACGCGATAGGCGGTCTCCAAAAACCATTTGGCGTCTTCTGGAGAAAATTCAATCAGTTTAACACCGAGTTCCTGGGCCTTTTTTAATTCCTTGTCGTGCATGTCCCTATAGTAAGCCACCGTGGTTTCTTCAATCTCCTTGATCATATCCATCAAGAGTTTGCGACTGTCATCGGGGAGTTTGCTCCAGGATTTTTCATTCGCCAGAACCACGGTGGGAATCTGATAAAAGTAATGGGTGACGATATATTTGACCACTTCATGGAAACCCAACCGGGTGAATCCGCCGGCTAGGGGCTGGACAAAACCGTCCACAACGCCCCTTTCCAGGCTTGTATAGATCTCCGGCACAGGGATGGTGACAGGAACCGCGCCGAGTTCCCTCATGAAGGCGTCATAGATGATCACGGTCCGGATCTTCTGTCCTTTCAGTTGCTGCGGTCGGTCAATTTTGATATTGGTACAAAGGACGCCGAGGGGCACCAGACCCATCCCTCTTCCGACATACATCAAACCCTGTTTCTTATGCACCTCTACCATGAGATCCGAAAATCCGCTTTTCCTTTCCTCGGTCGGGGATAGCCTTGAAAGTCCGAAGGCCTCGGCCTCCGGTATCGTACCCATGTAATAGCCGGCTGCGGTGAGAAGAACGTCGAATACCCCCCTTTTCAGGGCGCCGATCTGCTCGGGCATGGGGGTTGCTTCAGGCCCGCCGACGATATTGATTTCGATTTCCCCCTTTCCCTTTTCATTGACTTTTGCAACCCATTCCTTGAATTTGTCAACGGAAGGGTAAGCCACAGGCCAGGCGGTGATCGCTTTTAGTCTGATCACCTTTGCCTGGGCACTTGCTGTGAAAACCAGCATGAATGAAAGCATCAAGCCGACAACCATCCACCCAAATCTTTTTCCCATTGCCTTTCCTCCTCTGATTTTAAAGTTGCTGAAAAGCAACCGCTTTGAAAGCGGCTGACGGCCTTTTCTCCCAACTGAAAGAAAAGGGTTGTTCTCATGCGGTTAACAGGGCAAGGTCTAATCCGAATCTCACGCTATAATGCATATGATCCAGCACAGGCCCTTCGAGGCCCGGGCGCAGTTCATAAAGCCGGGGATTTTTGTTTCGGCCTATCTTTTCGAGTTTGGAATCGGGGGCCGTCGCTCCTCCCCGGATACTACTCAAGGTTTTTTGAAGAAATGGTTTGGAATCCTCTCTTCACAAAGGCTTAGGTGTTCCTCCAAAAAGTTGAGGGCCTCCCTTTCCTTTTTCTTGACAATGGCGTTCAACATCCTTTCATGGACCGAAATAACTTCCCTTGCCGCTTCCAGCTCCGGCTCGAGCCTGCTTAGAAAATCTGCATAAACGGCCATGATTGAATTCAGTACGATCTCGAAAATATGATTTTTAGAGGCCTTGGCAATGCTTTTGTGAAATTCGATCACCTCCTGGAAGACCGGCGTTCTTTTCTTCAGCATCTTTTCGGCTTTTTCGATACTGCCGCGCAGGGACCGGATGTCTGTTTTGTCCGCTTTGATAATCGCCTGAACCAGGATGACCTTCTCAATTTCACGCCAGGCCAGTAGGAGGTCATCGAGCGTTGCGGGCCCCATCTGGATGGCCTCGACCAGCCCTTCACTGACCCGGTTTGAGATGCTGTTCTCAATGATCGCCCCGCCTTTGACGCCCCTCTTGATGGTGATGAATCCGGACAGTTCAAGGATACGCATGGCCTCGCGGATGGTCTGACGGCTTACGTTAAAATTTCGTGCGAGCTCACTTTCGGGCGGGAGTTTGTCCCCGGGTTTGAGCGTCCCCTTGGAGATCTGTTTCTTGATCTCATGGGACACCTGCTCAAACACGCGATCGCGTTTTATTTTGGGGAAGGTCAGCGTCCTTGATGTCATCAGAAACCCCGTTAAGAATACAAAAGTATATATATTTTAACTTTTAGATATTTGTCAATAAAAAATCTCCTTCTGAGATTTTTTATCGGTTGGACTTGTTTAGGAATCCATCAATAGCGGCGCGTGTGATAAGACTTCACAGCCATCCTTCCCCACAGTCAAGGGGGTGGAGAAAAAGATTCCGGCACCGGGGCTGAATTGGCTGAGCCGCAGGGTCACCGACATGCCGGGAACCAGTGAAAGATTTACAAGAGGACTTTCATTGAAGGGGGCCTCTTCCCGATCCAGACCGATTCCCTGAATGGTCACAGTTGTCTCCACCCGGTTTTTATCCATGTGGGTCTTCAGGGCGCCGGCCATTTGAGATGCAGCAGATGCATTATTCAGGCCGGAATCCAGGGTTTTCAAAAGCCCTCTGCATAGGTCTGCTGTCTCTCTTGCGACGGTGTTTTCTTTATCACTTCCTGAGACGCTGATAAAGGTGCGTCCCAATTCCGACCAGTAGCGCTGGACGGAAAGGGCCAGGTAGATCAGGACTTTTTCGCCGGAAGCAATCCGGCGGTCACCGGCCGGCCGGAGAAAACGGTCCGAGTCCGGCCCGGAAGTCAATAGGATCCTGCAGTCTTCGGCGCCCTGACAACGGGCCAGATAATCGATTTTTGCAGCCAGTTCGAACTCTTTCTGCCCATGGACCGGGTTTTGAAAGGCCTTTTTTATACATTGATCCGCTACGGCTGCTGCTTCCCTGAGCAGTTC
>JAZDGZ010000420.1:0-2397 GCA_043806375.1 Pseudomonadota bacterium
ACACAGCTCTTCCAGGGTCAATGGGTGATTCCCCTTTGTCATCACGTAGGCACACCCCTTTTCGCCCAGAACGTGGTCCGGCATGGCCACAAAGGCACAATTCTCGACGTTGGGATGGGCGAGGATATGGTTTTCGACCTCCTCTGCGCTGATCTTTTCCGCCCCCCGGTTAATGGTATCCTTGATCCGACCCTCCACGCTCAGGTACTGTCCCTTGACCATCCTCACTACATCACCGGTCCGATAGAAACCCTCCGCTGTAAATGCATTCTTGTTATACTCGGGAGAACGATAGTAGCCCCTGAGGGTCGTGGGACCCCGCACCAGCAATTCCCCCGGCTGTCCGTAGGGGACATCCCGATCATTCTCATCTACCACCTTGACTTCATCGTCTTCAAACATGGGGGCACCCTGGGTATTGAGAAGAAGATCCTCAGGGTCATCCCTCCGCGTCCAGAAGAGCATGCCCTCGGCCATACCCAGGTTCTGGTGGTAGTCACACCCCAGCATGGACTTAATCTTTTTCGCCACCTCTGCATTCAGCCTCGCACCTCCGGCCAGGACAACGTCCAAAGAACTCAAATCATATTTCGACAACTCCGGTGCTTCCATCCACCGGATTAACAGGGCAGGAGGCGTAGGCATGATCGTTACCTTCTCCTTCTGGATGGCTTCAAAAACAGTCTCCGTTTTTGGAGAAGGGATGAGAACAACCTTCGCGCCTTTGTATAACGCCCCGGACAGACCCGGGCAAGCCAGGGCAAAATTGTGATTGGCCGGAATGGCAATCCCCATCACAGAGTCCTGGGACACCTGCGTGATCTCCGCCCCTCTCTTAAAGTTCGCCGCGTAATCGTTGTGGGTTCGGGGAATGATCTTGGGAACCCCGGTCGTTCCTCCGGAAAGCTGGAAGACCGCCGGTTCCATAGGATCGGGCCGATATCGCTTCAACGATTCAAGCGGAACCCTTTCTTCAATCTTGTCATTCAAGAGGACGGTGATAGAGATTGAATCAGCATCGACCCCTTCTCCTGAGACAAAGGTGAACTCAAGGTTGGGCGCCTTTTTTCGAACCTCCTTCGACATCGCCTGGTGAGAAAAATCTTTGGAACGTGAAGGGACAACATGGGCCCTGGCTTCTGCAAACTGGGCAAAGAAAGAGATTTCTGCGTCCCGGTGGGCAGGAAGGGACAGGATGGGAATAACGCCTATTTTTACGGCTGCAAAATAGCAGTACACGAACTCCGGTTCATTCGGAAGTTGAAAGATCATCCTGTCATAGGTTCTTAATCCGATATTAATAAAATGGAGGGCAAGCCGGTTCACCTTTTCGCCCATCTCACGATAGGAAATGTGTTTCCCACTGCAGGCAAGGGCGACCCGGTCTCTGTATCGATTTACCCATTCATCGAATTCTTCGCCAAGGGTTTTATCGATCCAGTAGCCCTTCTCCTTATACCTCTTAACAAAGGCCTCCGGATAGGGGACAAACCCTTCTAACATGGCATTGCCTCCAATCCATACAGGAAGGGTAGCGCATCTCCATTTTCTGCGGGGGGAAGCGCGGGGATGATCATCCTTTTTTTGCCATCGCCTGAGAAGCAGCCAGAATCGCGTCGACAATCTGCTGATACCCCGTACAACGGCAAAGGTTTCCCGAAATTCCCTTCCGAACCTCGGCCGCCGTGGGTTTCGGGTTTTCATCCAGAAAGGCCTTGGCCGACATCACCATCCCGGGAGTGCAGAATCCGCATTGAATCGCGCCATGTTTTAGGAACGCTTCTTGTATCGGATGGAGTTTCTCCCCCTCCGAAAGCCCCTCAATCGTCGTTATCTCTTTCCCTTGAGCATCCAGGGCGAGGATTAAGCAAGACGTTGCAGGCTTCCCGTCGATGTGCACCGTGCACGCCCCGCATTCGCCCTCGCTGCATGACTTCTTTGTGCCTGTCAGGCCGAGGGTGTCCCTCAGGACCTCCACCAGTGTTCTCTGCGGCTCAACGGCTATCTGATAGGTTATCCCATTCACCTTTAGAACGATTTCCACCTGTTTCATGCATCAAGTCTCCCTTCACATCGCCCCGTGTTAACTGCTGACTCTCTTGAAGGCCTCCATGATGGCCCTTTTCGCAAGAACCTCCACCATGCTGCACCGATATTCCAAGGAGGCACGAACATCACTGATGGGACGGCACACCCCAGAGGCTGCCTTTCCTGCCTCGGCCGCCCGCGACTCGTTGACTTCCCTGTCAACCAGGGCCTTTTCGACCTCGAAGACCCTGATCGGGGTTGGGGCCACAGCCCCGAGGGCAACCTTCGCTTCTTTACAGATTTTCTTGTTCGAATCGAATCTCAAATAGGCGGCTACTCCGACAAGGGCCAGATCCAGCGCGTTTCTCC
>JAZDGZ010000421.1:0-2191 GCA_043806375.1 Pseudomonadota bacterium
GATGATATGGAGACGGCTCCGGACGGAGTTGACGTTGTAGGTGGCGATCCTGAATATTCCCATCGGAGTCTTCCCTTTACGCGCGATCTGCAGGTAAAAATAACACAATCTCTCATCCTGTTCAAGGACTTTGGCCCCATCCAAAGCTATATGGAGTTGAAGCAGCAGATGATGGACAGCCCGCATCTGCGCACCCCGTTCGGCCTGCGCCAGTTTGCCGGCCGCAACAAGACGGTGATCCCCGTGGTTATCGGACGTGGATTCGCCCGTGTCACAGTCCTCGATGACGAACCTGTCTATCAGTACCCGGGTGGTGCGGCTTCCCAGCCATCCTCTGTCGGAAAAGAGTGAATATACTGCCGGTGGCCGCCGGCTTCAGGGGCTTGACCCTTTCGGCCGAGGCGTATAGGGGGTAATGAAATCGTCGACCTTGTCAAGAAAAAAGAGATGGAAAAGAGGGCAGGCGTGCGCAAGGCATCATTGCGTTGAGAAATCCATCAAGCGTCCACAGGGCGAAATTCTGCTTGCACCCGCTCGAAGGAAATACTATGAAGCGTGCAACAAAAAGAGAGGTTGTGCGAGCAGGAAGCCTGTCTTTTCAATGACTGCCGCGAACCCTCACGATGAAGGGGTTGTGATGAGATCGTTTGGAGCAAGGTGCGTATGGTTTTGGGTATTTTTTTCTGTGTGGATCTCTTTTTCCCTTATTTCCGGAGGCACGCTGTTCGCCGCTGTCGGTTCTGATAAAGGTGAAGCCCATCCAGTTTGGGATGAGGGGATAGATTATCTCTTTACCATGCTCAAAAGTAAAAACAACTCCTGTGACGTTCATAAATTATCCGGTCTGCTCAATTTCGTCATTTCGGAAAAAGGCAAAGAGGCCAACCTGAATCCGGGCGAACGCGAAAATGCGACAGGGGCCTATTTTTTTTCCGACGTCAAGGCGCCTTTGTCCAAAGTCATCAAGTACGCATACAATCACAGGCTCCCGTCCTACATTACACTTCCCTCGGTCGTCCGCCTCGGCGGCTGGCAGGTCAAGCCGACCGTGCCGGTTGCCAATGTATGGGAAAAGGTTGGTCACGTGAAGATCCCGATTGTGATACGGGGCATCGAGTATGAGGAAATCACACCGGACCTGACCATGGGCGCTTATTATCGTTACAACATGGACCGGCTGATGGTCCTGCTGAAATATCGGGGAAAGGATTTTTTCATTTCCGTGACCCGTCAAATGAATCCCTCCACCGTAGGCCGGCAAGGTGTGATCATCGGCCCGGACGCGGACTGGAATTATTTTTATTCCGGTCAAAAGGGGCTGAACAAGGCAGGCCTCGGGTGGGTGAGTTCGTATATGTACGACGCCTCTTCGGTCTCGATCCTTTTTGAACCCGGTGCATCCAGGACCCAGACCCGCTTCGTGACCTTTAGATGGCTCAGAGCCGGATGGGGCGGGATCAACATGGTCAGGCAGGAAAATATTATCGAGGGTTGCAGGCGTTTTGCCTCTGGTTTCAAAAAGGTCCTGGAATCCCCTCGGCTTCCCGAGGCGGAGCAACTAATCGATATGCACGCCGGGATAAAAGGCCTGTCGGATCAGGACCTGACCGCCAGACTTCAGCCGATCGGAAAGGCGCTGCAAAAACTTAGCCGGACGGACCCCGGCCTCTCCCGTAGCGATTTCCGGGAGATGATCGAGAGCGGGAAATATCTGCTCGGGATGAGCCGGGAAGAGCGGGAAAATCTATTGATGTCTGAATTTATGAAGTTCGCGATCGGCAAGCCGTCTTTCCTTGACAAATCACCTTTATAAATCGATCTGTCGTTTCAATTCTTGATAAGGGCATCAAGAATAATGTTGATGCCGGAAAACCTGTTGACATGAGGGGATTTTTCTGCCACGATCGCCCATAGGACATTTCCCTATACCTGATTTCCAATGTGGACAATGAAAAAATAAAATCTCAAGGAGGAAACCATGGCCGGTCTTTTTGACAAAATTAAAAAAGATGTGAAAAAAGGGATCGAAGGCGGGATCGCTGTCGTAAAAGAAGGGGCGAGTGTCGTATCCGGGAAAATGGGTGAACTCACGGCAGAAGGGAAAAGACAGTACAAGATGTATGATCTGAAAGCGAAGATACAAAGTCAAATGACCGTGCTGGGCGGGAGGGTTTATGATGTCCTGGAGAGC
>JAZDGZ010000422.1:0-2517 GCA_043806375.1 Pseudomonadota bacterium
TTGGATCAAATGTTCCGATATGAAGTCGCCGAAGCTCTTCGGATAGAAGGGCATGATGTCATGCGGGCATCCGAAATCGGACAGTCTCGCGCAGATGACCAAGAGATTTTACAGAAAGTGAAAATAGGTGCCAGGCCTTGGCAATTGACAATTCAGCCAAGGAGAAGAGGTCATGTTGAGTGCAAAAGGAAGATACGGAATGGGATGGCTTCCTGATTATCCTGATTTCAGGGATTATACAGAGGGGAATGAAGAGGTTCATAAGGTTATTGCACCAACAGGTATTCTAAAAAAGACATGAAAATGAAAGGCGATACAGGCGCATACTTGCGGACGACAATGGGCGCCATGGTCCTTTTCGGAGTGCCTCCTGAGGATTATTGGCCTTATGCCGACGAAGAAAAGAAGTTTGATAAAGAGCCGCCTGCATTTTGTTATGCATTTGCACAGAATTATCAGACGATCAAGTATTACAGACACGACCCCCCTGAAACCCCGGCTGGTACAGTCCTGAACAGGGTAAAGAGACATCTTGCCTCCGGACATCCGTCTATGTTCGGGTTTACAGTTTATAATTCCATATGAATATGTTTTGAAAGGCCTGGCGGAAGATTTTTGGTCGATATTAAAGAAAGAGTGGGTGGATACGGGGGCATTTGAGACATAATTAGAGATCAGAGCCGCAGAGCCCGCCATAGGCGGACAAGCCTCAGAGGTCGGAGATCAGAAGAATGAAGGCAGAGGGCAGATGACCACTGACAAAGGACGAGTGCTTACTGATTTCCGCCCAAGGTTGTTGATTCAGCGTTTGGGAGGTGTGCTGCGAAGTTGTTCGATTGCCATATCAGCAATGTCTCGAGTAACAAAGAGGCTACTTACCTCATACAGGTTGGCAATGTGCCGTTCCGCTTCCGGAAGGGAGATATCTTTTTGCTTATATGCCATGACCACGATTCCTAACGAACCAACCGGAACAAGATTTAGGCGACGTGCAGCATCGCGGACTGCCAAGTCATCGGTCAGGAGCGTAGTTATGGTTTTTTCTCGGCACAGGTAAAGACATTCTTGTTCGCCGGCATGAAGGTCGGTAAGGTTGTTTTCTCTGATAAATCGGGTCATCTCCAATTGTGGAGCTAAACACTTTAGAATGTTCGGTACTTCGGAAAGGTCGTTTTGGGAAAGGCGGTCTTGTTCGGCCGTTTCAAGCCAAACGGCGTGGGGGACCCACAGAGTGCCGAAAGCTCGGAGAAGCCTGAGACAACCGATCTCTGCCAGATGGATGAGCGGACCGGCATCTACGACGGCAGCCTTCAGTTTTCCATTGCCCACGCCAGATCCTCCATCATCGCCTTATGCTGGCGTTCGGCCAATTCCACCCAATCTATGCCTGCAAGCTCAACGGCTTTCTGTCGGGTGATTTGTCCTCGGAGATATCGGCCCAGGATACGTTCGCGCCACATTTGGCGAACTCCGGTCTGAAATGCCTGAGCCATTAATTCTGCTTCGGGCTTCTGCGTTTCCCGCATAAGTGTTTCCAGGTATTTTATCGTATCGGTCACAGCTTTTTCCTCCCGAGAATACGGTTGAATTCATTGAAACTTTATCATTCTTATCGACCTTTTCCAACTAAAAACATCCGCGGTGAGTTGTTTTCAGGGAAAGAAGTGCCAAGCCTTGACAATTGACAAGTCAACCAAGGAGAAGAGGTCATGTTGATTGCAAAAGGAACACGATTTCCGCCCAAAGCCGAAATCGGTAAGCTCCTATTTCCACCTGGTGCCCTCTTCAACCCCCTTCCTGCTTTTTACCGATTCCGGCTCAAGGTTTACCCGCCTCTGGCGTGGTTTACCCGCCTCCGGAGGGCTGTTTTCGGTAAGATGCTAAAATGAGGGTCGTAAAGCGGCGTTCAAGGGAAGACAAGCTAGGAATGGACGATGTTCCTCCTAGAAGAAACAGGGGTGGCCTGCGTGCCGGGGGAGGCGTTTTATCACGACGCCGCTGGGGAGGACCTAGTGCGTTTCTGTTTTGCAAAGGAAGACAGCGTTCTGGATAAAGCGTGCAAAAGAATTGAAACCCTATCTTTGGGCCGGTGAAGAGGCCCCTAATTTTGTTTCAACCTTCGGCAGCTCCCCCATTTTAAATTCTGACTTTCGTCTTTTTGCCGATTTCGGGCTTGAGCTATTTTCGGTAACTCTACCAGGGAATTGACGGCAAAAGCAAAGGGAGCTATGATAACCTTTAAGGGATGCAAGTATCGGCTTTGCACAATGAGCCCGAAAAGGGGGTTGATGAAATGACGGCTTTGGAACAACAGATCAAAAGAAAGGTTGAGCAGGCGCTAGAGGAGCTCCCGGCTGATAAGATGGCGGAGGTCCTAGATTTTGTTCTCTTTCTGAAAGAGCGGTGCGGTGAGGAAGGGTTGCCAATGAAAACGAATCGTGATTCCAGGATGTTGCGCGTGCGAACGAACCCTGCTTCACATCTAGATCGCCTCACAGGGCTTGTGGAGTGGGGAGG
>JAZDGZ010000423.1:0-2814 GCA_043806375.1 Pseudomonadota bacterium
CCGAGGGCTCGCAGAATGAGCCCTTTCAGGGGATGCACCATGGTATCCCAAAAGCAGATATCAGAGCCGATCAGAAGATCGAAGTCCTTCAGTTCACTGCCCGTCAATCCGTCAAACCCCGTTTCCATTGTCGCGATTTCCACCCTGTTCATGGCTGCGTGCAAATGGAGATAAGGAAAGACCTGCGAATCGATATCAATACAGGTCACCAGGGCATCATAATGTTTTGCACAATAGATTCCGGCCAACCCCCATCCGCATCCCACCTCGAGAATGCGAGCCCCTTTTCCCACTCCCCCCTGCTTGAGAAAATCCATCAACAACCAGGCCGAGGGCCAGACCCTGAAGCCCTGGAAGGAGGGCGCATGGGAGCGCTTGAGCTTTCGTATTTCGTGATGGCGAGAACGAAAGGCCCTTACCCCGAAATCTCGGATATCGGTCTTTGGAGGAGAGGTCATCGGCTTCCACAGTCCTGTCTAACAATCCCTTCATGACATCCATAAGAGGGAATTCCCGGTTCAAAAGGTCATGTCTTTGCGAGAGGTATTAGCATTCCCGATCTGCAAGAGCAAAATCGACCGGAGGACGGTGAGGAAGCCGGCCACGGAGATCCGCCTTGGGATTATTCGATGATCTCCAAGACGGATCGCCTTTTCAATTTGGCGGAAGCTGCGCTCAGGATGGTCCTAATCGCCTGCGCCGTCCGCCCCTGCTTGCCGATGACCTTCCCGAAATCTTCCTTTGCTACCTTCAGCTCAATCACAAAAGTTTGCTGCCCTTGTATCTCTTTAACGATGACTTCTTCTGGTTTGTCCACGAGTGCCTTTGCTATAGAGGCGACCAATTCTTTCATCTCATTTCACCTCGATGCTGATTCAGCCGGTATCAGGATGTCCCTTCAATGTCGCGTCCAAGAGATCTCCGCACACCCACGTTTGCACTGGATGACCCAAACCGCCGGAAAATCCAAAGAGGAGGGCCGTTTCCTCAATGTGAGTCGGGGGAGGGTGGCCTCTCTTATCGTTTCGGGCAATAGAATCCTTTGGGACTCATTACTTCACGGATTCGGTCTAGTAGCGCCGCCCGCCGCCACCCGGTCTGCCGCCGCCACCCGGTCTGCCACCGCCGCCACCCCTGCGATCACCCGTTCCCTCAGTGCGGGGCCGTGCCTTGTTGACGCTAAGGGTTCGTCCTTTAAGCTCTTTGCCGTTCAGACCGTCGATGGCGGCCTCGCCTTCAGCCTCAACAGGCATCTCAACAAAACCGAATCCTTTTGACTTGCCTGTGAACTTGTCGTTGATAATGTTGACCGATTCAACCTGCCCGAAGGCCTCAAAAGCGCGTTTTAGCTCCTCTTCGTTCATGTCGTAAGACAGACTCCCTACATAGATGTTCATTTTCGACTCCTTTGTTGTTTATGAGATCTTTTCACCTTCATTTGTTGAAAAAGTGGCCCCCCAACGATCCTGCTTCCAGTGTTCCCCCAACCTACTCCGGTTTCATCATGCCGCCTCTCGATGGGCCGCGAAAGGACCAACCTGTACATCCGCATGCCACAAGATCGCGTCTCCGGAAAAGCCTTGAGATCCGCCTCTCTTCACGAGGCTATTATTTGATCTTCAAGATCTCCTTGCATGACAATGGATTTAAAAAAATGATCACCTCACTCACAGCCCTTATGAGTGAGCCGTTATTTATCTCTCGGGCCTCCCCGCTCTGTCATACCACGCGCGGTGCAGGCGCCCTTTCGGCGTCAAGGCGATGGAAAAGGGTTTCTTTGGGAATCAGAAGAGGCCCCTCTCGGAAAGTGAAGAGTCGGCGCAGGCCGGCACGTAACGATGAGGATAATCTTCGACGGGCTTCTTTTTTCGCAAACCTCTGGAGAATTCTCCTCTTGCCTTGGGTGCATTAAGCCTAATAGCCCTTGCGAAAAAAAAACGAACAGGAGCTAAGTGGGTACGCTTTCGAAGCTTTTCTTCAGGTGGGTAAATTCTTAACAGAGGTTGACGGGCTGAAGAAAAAACTCGAGATGATAAAACGATAAAATGCTCCCTAAGTCAAGAAAAATCGGTTACCCCGGGCAAAGGGTTTCCCTCTGGACATAGGCTACTAGCAGGTTCCTGAAAAACATCTGCTGAGCAGGCTGCTGAAAAATGTCCAGATGCAAGGCACCCAAAATTCCGAGGAATGAGGGTAACGCCGCAGATGGGCGTTTTTCAACAGCCTGCTAGGTCGCATAGGCACGGCGTTGTAATGGCCGGTGGATTCGGGAGCATTGGGCTTTTGCAGGTTCTTTTCCAGGGGGCGCCCGGAGGGTCTTTTCGCCCGGCCGACGAAATTTCATATGGTGAAACATGATTTTAATTATTGAAATTTATCGATCCCGAGTGAAGATGTCAACCAAAAAATCATACGGTGAAGATAGTCATTGGTTGCGAAACTCGATGTTGTCATTTATAAGTATTCAGATCCCCGTGGCCAATCCAATCATTGCTCCATTTTAAAGAGCTGAAATGTGACTTGAAGACTTTGGATCGGCGGGGCAAGGATTTGACTTGACACTCCGGGGGCAGGGTAGTACGAATTTTATTGTTGAAATATCATTTCATTATGTGAAACCAGGCTGGGGACGGGATGGCTCCGAATTTGGAGTGGAGAGCCTGGAGGATTTGCCCCAACCGGAAGCGGTGGTCAATGATTACACGCATAGGGCCTTCGGGCTCGAATGAGCACTAGCAGGCTCCTGAAAAACGCCCATCTCCCCGTCGCGCCGGGATTTCGCACGGCTCAAGCGGCGTTACCCTCATTCCTCGG
>JAZDGZ010000424.1:0-3867 GCA_043806375.1 Pseudomonadota bacterium
CTCCGAGTATTTGCGGGATGAAGCCCTGGGGCGCACCACGGAGGAACTGGGCATCTGGACCGACCCGAAAGAGCGGAGACGGTTCGTAACCGCCGTGCGGAGAGAAGGAGGATTCCGGAACCGGGAGTTTCGTTTACGCACGAAGTCCGGCAGGCTGTTGAACTGCCTCTTGTCGGGGGAAATCATCAGTGTGGGCGACGAGTCGTATATCCTGACAATGTGCCACGACATCACCGAACGCAAGCAGGCGGAGGAAAGATTAATAGCCTACAACGAGCAACTGCGATCCCTTTCCGCCCGCCTGCAGACGATTCGGGAGGAAGAAAGGGCCCAGATTGCGAGGGAAATCCACGATGACCTGGGCCAGGCCCTCACCGTCTTAAAGATGGATACATCCTGGTTAATGAAAAGCGGGGCGGTAACTGCCGTTGGATCCTCTGAAGCCCTCACCGCGATGCTGAAATTGATTGACGGCACCATCTCCCATACCCGCCGATTGTGCACGCACCTGAGACCGGCGGTTCTGGACGATCTAGGCCTTGTCGCCGCGGTTGAATGGCAGGCGCAGGAATTCCAGAACCGGACCGGGATCGAATGTGTTTTTTCTCCCCGCGTCCAGAACCTTCCCCTGAATAGCGAATTATCCACGGCCGTTTTCCGCATTTTCCAGGAATCCCTGACCAATGTCGCCCGCCATTCCCAGGCGACAAAAGTATTTGTAACCCTGGAAAAGGCAAAGGATCTTTTTTTGCTGAAAATTGAAGACAACGGCCGCGGGATCCGTGAAGAGGAGATCAATCATACGAAATCCCTGGGACTCCTGGGGATGAGGGAGCGCGCCCATATTTTCGGCGGGGAACTGAAAGTCGGCAGCCGGCCGGGGGGAGGAACGGAGGTGAGCCTGCGAATCTCCCTTGCACCTCAAGGCTAAAGACGAATCCTCTATGCGCGGGAAAAATCGGCGATGCTTTTTTGGCCCTCTGTTAGCAGGGAGTCGATTTTTTTGCCCGGAAACATCCAACGCCTGACGAAGGAAGGAGGAAGAGGATCTTATGATTCGAGTACTCATAACCGATGATCATCCCATCGTCCGGGAAGGGTTGAAAAAGATTCTGTCCCGGGAATCGGATATCCAGGTGGCGGGAGAGGCGCAAAACTCCGAGGAACTCATGAAACTGGTGCAAAAGGAAAAATGGGATATTGTGGTGCTGGATATCACCATGCCCGGAAGGGGGGGGCTCGATGTGCTGAAGGAGCTGAGTGAAAAATACCCCGACCTTCCCGTCCTGATCCTAAGCATGCATCCAGAGGATCAATTCGCGAGGCGGGCTCTGCAGGCCGGGGCGGCCGGGTATCTAACGAAAGACGCTGCGCAGGAGGAGCTAATCACGGCGGTCCGGAAAATCCTTTCGGGAGAAAAATACATCAGCGCGCGCCTCGCGGAAAAACTGGCCGCCAGCCTACGAATCTCCGCGGATAAGCCCCCTCATGAAACCCTTTCCGACCGGGAATCCTAGGGGATAATTGCCCTTGCCTTCGGAAAAAGGCAAACGGGCATCGGCCAGGAACTGTCATTAACCCAACTTCCGCACATCGTGATTGATTTTAGGCCTTTTGTGTCAAAAAGCCCTTTAGCCCATTTTCCGCAGTTATGAAGAAAAAGTTGTATAAAATCAAGTAGGCATGGTTAAATTCAGGCCATTTTCTCCACTACATTTTCGATGATCT
Source organism: Pseudomonadota bacterium (assembly GCA_043806375.1). Lineage (GTDB taxonomy): Bacteria > Desulfobacterota > DSM-4660 > Desulfatiglandales > HGW-15 > JAZDGZ01. The sequence continues at coordinate 1,729 of JAZDGZ010000424.1, forward strand.
TTGGCCTGTTCGGGATGAGAATCTTCATTCTCTGAAGAAGCGCTTTGAGTTCCCTAACTGGCGTAGCCACCATTCGGAGCCGGATAGTTTTATCTCGGGTCGGCAGAAGCACATCCAAAGACCTCAGCTCCCGCAACTCCTCCAGCAGTTTTCTCGGGGCCGTGCCGAGTCCCGATGCTTTCATCCACTGCTGGAGGGTTCGCCACATCGTGAGTGCAAGGAAACAGACCAGAATATGGGCCTGGGTTCTATCCTGTTTGTGGTGGAAAATCGGCCGCATGCCCAGATCGTATTTCTCCGTGCGGAAGGAGTCTTCCACCTCGGTAAGCTGGATATAAGTGTTCCACAGCATTTTCGGATCTGTTTCGCCCCAGTTGGTGCGTAGGATATAGCTGCCGCCCATCTCAAGTGCCCACTGATAACGATCCTCGTTCTTTTTGATATTGATGCAAAGTCGAGCCTGCTTCCCTGTGCCGGTTTCTGTAACCTCTATGCTGAACAACGATGCGGCCCGGCTATGACGTTCTAGAAGTCTTCCAATCCTGCGCTCGACTTTCTGTCGGTCTCTGACCCTGCCTGCTTGTGCCTGTCCGGCTAATTGGAGGAGCCGACTCTCCAGGCTGTTGACGAAGCGGTTCAGGATCGCATTCTCTTTTTCTTTGCGGCCCGCGGAACGACACAGGACAAAGGTTTCGTCCGTGCCTTCCGGACAGCGACAGAGCTTGACCTCAATGCCGGCTTGGACTTCTTCCCAGCTCTGCTCAAGAAGCTGATGCTCAAACTTCTTCAGCATAGATTTGGGAGTGCCGACTAGATAGCGGGCGCCGGTCGACTGCAGGTACTCGAGATTATCCTCACTCACCAGGCCCCGGTCCAGGACCCAAACCCGGTTCGCTTTGCCGTATTTGGCCTCCATGATTTCCACCATCTCCTGAGTGGTGGTGACATCGGGCCGGTTGCCCTCAAAGACCTCAAAGGCCACCGGCAAGCCTTCCCGACTCGTCACCAGGCCAATGCAGACCTGAGGGCAATCGGGACGACCGTCACGACTGTAACCCCTCTTGGCCTGGGGATTCTCTTTGGCACTGCCCTCAAAATAGGTAGAGGTTATGTCATAGAACAGAAAATCAAAGCTACAGCCAAACAGCTCACCATAGCGCTTCTGCAGATGACGGCATAGCTCATCTTTATGCGGCAGCAGGGCATCCAGAGCCCGGTAGAGACGATCCTCGCTGATTTTGTCGCTCCTCACCCCCAACAAATCATCCAGGACCGTCTTCTCATACCACGACTCGGCGATCTGCAACTCGGAGGACGGGGCACAGAAACGGGCCAGCACAAGAACCGCAGCCATGATCGACCAAGGAATCTCTTCCCGACCAGACGGCATCTGCTCCTTGCAAAACTCGGCAAAGCCAAGCCGGTTCCATAACAAAAGCCCAACATACACATCGCCAAAACGCCGAAGACGCTCAACACTGATGGCCCTGAGGTTGACCGTCGCCCAAGAAGGAGGATCTTCAGGCGGATCGAAAAGTCCAGGCATAGGCCGAGGTTTACACGAGAGGATGCGGCCAATTTCATCCCAACCGATCCGCTCCTCCCGCTCCAGGCCCGGCAACTTGCCGATCGTGGCCACAATCCGCTGGCGGGGACCCCGGGCGGTGCGGACCGACTCCACCAAGGTCCAACACTCATAGTCTTCTCCGTTCTTCCTTCTGCGGTTCCGACGTAGATACATGCTGACAGTATCTACCAAGCCCAACCCCCAAATCAAGGGGATGGTCTCCACTACATCTGATTTTCAAAGAACGAAGGCTGATATCCTAAAGGTTTCTGCCAACCACCGAAGAAATTTTGCCCGTTTCCAACACTAAACTGCGGAAGATGGGTTAACGAAGAACGGAGAAAGGAAGGGTAATTTTATTTTGCACTTTTGAGGTGGCGTTGGTTAGAAAAGACGGCTGCCAGGGTCAACAAGGAATGAAAAAATAACTTCGCAGGTAAATTCTTCTCGCAAAGGGACTCCGCTTCATTCAAACCACTTGCTGCTGGGACGGCCAAACCGCAAGGGCGTCGTAACTGGAGGCCTCCAAGCAGCCCGCATGAATGATTCGAATGCCCCTCCTGGGTTCGCCC
>JAZDGZ010000425.1:0-6887 GCA_043806375.1 Pseudomonadota bacterium
GCTTCCGGTGTGGGAAGGGCCGAAGTTCCATCGCAGGAACAGGGCCAAGCTGGCAGCAAAAACAAACATGCACAGTAGGCGGTTTTGGATGTACGGGTCTTTTTCCCAGAACACGATCCCTTGGGCGATGACATAGAGCCATTTGACTCCGGAAGGATGAATGTTTCGGAGCGGGTCTGTTCTCCAATGCTGTTCAATGGACTCTTCGCTGAGCATGGTTCGCAGATCAAGGGAAAGACATTGTCTGGCATTGCGTGATGCTTCCATGTAGATGGGCTCATCGTGGGTGATTCCATAGTCAGGGAGTGTGAACAAAATGGTCGCAGAAAAGAGAAAGAAAAGAAGCCCGGCCTGAACCGTGCGAGTTCCAAAGATTTTCTTTGAATAGTTGGATAGAGGCATGCAAAGCCCAAAGAAAGCATGAGGGATCGTTTAACGGAAAAGTCCGTATTTCAGAATCACAAAAACAGCTTTGAACCCGTCTTTCCAGGTGATCTTTTTGCCCTCACTGTACGAACGGCCGTAATAAGATATCCCTACCTCGTACACCCGGCACTTTTTCTTCCCCACTTTAACGGTGACTTCCGGTTCAATCCCGAAACCGTTCTCTTCTATATGAATACTCCTAATGATCTCCGCTCTGAACACTTTGTAACATGTTTCCATGTCTGTAAGATTCAGATTGCTGAACATGTTTGAAAGAAGGGTGAGAAGCCGGTTGCCCACATAGTGCCAGAATAGGTGAACCCTGTGTGGCCCTTCCCCTGAGAATCGGGAGCCATAGACCACATCGGCTTTTCCCTGGACAATAGGTGCGATGAGCTTAGGATATTCATTGGGATCATACTCCAGGTCCGCATCCTGAATGATGACCATCTCGCCTGTGGCACATTCCAGTCCCGACCGGATCGCAGCCCCTTTGCCCTGATTCCAACTGTGGTAAACGACTTTGTGCACTTCCCTTTCAAGACCGGCCTTAATGAGTTCCGTGGTTCCGTCGTTCGAGCCGTCATCCACAAGAATGATCTCTTTATCTTCCACAGGAGCCCTCCGGACCAGGGAGATCAGTTCGGGAAGAAGATCTTTCTCGTTGTAACATGGAATGATCACAGAGAGTTTCATAGGCCTCCTCCTCACGGGGCTTACCTTCGTCTTCTCTTCCTGTGAAAGAAGGAAGAGAAAAAGACGCTCCATACGATGAACAGACTGACAAGAGAAACAGATACGAAGACAGGGAAATGTTCGGGACGAAACTCAAAAATGATTTCATTTTGCCCAGGGGAGAGTTCCACTCCCTGAAACAGCAAATTGAGCCACAGGCATTGCTTCTTTTCACCGTTCACGGAAACACGCCAACCGGGATAAGAGGATTCTGAAAGCACCAGGACGCCAGGCCGGTCTGAGGCAACCGTGATCCGGATCCGACCGTCCTTTTCATACCGCAGGGAGTCGACTTCTTTGTAAAACTCGGTTTCAGGAAACTCCGGGATGATTCCTCCGGCGATCGCCTGGAAAGAGGGATCGAAAGTGGGCTCCAGTAGCTCCTCGACGGATCCTTTCTTCAAAGGGACAACTTGGCCTACCATCCAGGCTCTGGGCAAAGGCCTCTTGATCTGAAAGACAAGCGGGTTGAGTCTCTCTATCTGCCCGCCAAGATCTTTGTGCTCGTCCAGGTTCTGCCGGCTGATAATATATTTGACATTGGCCAACCTCAGGAAATGGATCTTTTGAGACCACGGTCTTTGGAGCATTTCCGTGATGAGGTACTGGTACCGAAGTTCTAATCCGGTGGTTCCGTCAACATGGTTGAGGTGATGAAGAATACCGAGGTTCGGCATCAGTAGCATCTGCCACTGCGTGTGGTGTTCGAGAATGGTGACGTTCTCTCCTCCGGGAGCAGGAATATCCGAATCGAGATATACCCTGAAAGGAGACCGATCATCGAGAATCGTTTGAAGGTGAGGGTCGTAAGTCTGGTAGAAAGTTGATTCGCGAACCGGATTGATGTTGCGGTGCGCCCAGAAAAGGTCAAGGACAAGAAAAGTAAAAAGAGTAAGGGAAAGTAGATTTGCGCGCCATTTTCTTTTCCCGAGACGAGATAGGAGATCTTCGAGACCATAAGCCGCCATGAGGAGAAGACTGAAATTGGCAGACAAGATGAACTTCTCGGGGAAACGGAATGCAGGAAAAACCCGGTAAAAGAGACGGTAAAGAGGAGCATTTTCTCCAAGGGCCAGGGCTATGCTGACGATGAAGACCAGGAGCCAAAGGAGCGCGTGCCTACGGAACCTGGAGAAAAGGCTCAATGTCCCCAGCGGGAGAATGACCGCTCCGGGGTAGAGGGTCAAAAGCCAAGGCATGCCTGAAGACTCCGGGAAAAAATGGGCGAGAAAAGCAGGATCCGTTTCAAAGTGCGGAGGAAAAACCAAAGGCAGGAGCAGATGCTTCAGCATGGAGGGTTGCAGTGAAAATCTGGCTGCTTCCTCAAACGAGAATCCTTCTTTGCGGACGGAAAGCGTGTAATCCGCAAAAGCCGGGCCCAGTTGAGCTGAAGCGATCAGCGCTGCGGCAAGAACCAGGACGATAACCATGACCAACCCCTTGATGCGGAAGAACCAATGGAACCGCTGTTCGAGGGGAGCAAGGGACAAAGTGAAAACCCCGAGCAGGACGACCGTCAGCAGGAAAAGCTGGGGTTCGCCGGCCAGAAGGCACATGGTCAGAGAGAGAACCCCCCAGCCGTAGGCGGAGCGGTTGTTTCTCATTCTTGCCTCATGGAAGGCCCATAGCACGGCAGGCAGCCAAATCGCTGTGGATAAGTTGTTCAACGTGTTGACAGAGGCTATGATGAAACTGCCATAGCAAAATGAAACGCTGACGAGCTTAGCGGTTTTTGCAGACAGGCCAAGGCTGGTGACAAAACCATAAAAGAAAATAAACCCCAGGAAGAAATGAAGGCAGACGTATAGATTGAATGACCATGGAAAAGGCAAAGCGGCGAAGATCAGGGAAGGAGGGTAGAAAACACCGGACTGCAGATCGCTGAGGAATGGAGAGCCGCAAAAATAATTCGGGCACCAGTATGGAATGGAACCCTCCTGCAAGATTCGAGCGAGAAAATACTTTGCAGGATAAGACCACCGGTGAATGTCCCGAAGAAAGAAGGTCTTGTCTGAAAAAAGGACAGGATAAAAAAAGAGGAAAACCAAACAGGCCGCTACACTGAAGGGAGTGCACTTTTTCAGAATGTTCAATTTCATATACAAAAAAGACCTTTACTTTGATATAATTATAATACAAAAGACCCTGGCTTTTCTCCAGGGAAATCTGCACCAAAGGAGAGAGCAAAGCCCTCGGCATGATGACACGTCCGGAAAACACCCTAAGCACGGTCTGGCAGGGCCAGTCAGAGCCTCTGGAAAGTCGGAGAACCGCCGTCCTTATTCCATGCTTCAACGAGGAGCGCACTATTGAGAAGGTGGTCAGAGATTTTCAGAGGGAACTGCCCGGCGCAACAATCTATGTCTATGACAACAACTCATCTGACCGGACAGTCGTCATCGCAAGATCGGCCGGAGCGGTCGTCAGGCATGAAAAAAGGCAGGGAAAGGGATGGGTGATCAGTTCCATGTTCGAGCAAGTCGAGGCAGACCTTTATCTCCTCGTGGACGGAGACGACACGTATCCAGCTGAAAAGGCTCACGAAATTTTGGGTCCCCTTCTGGAAGGGAAAGCGGACATGGTCGTAGGGACCCGCCTGGAAGACTTCTCGGACAAATCCTTCAGACCCTTTCATCTTTTCGGCAACCGCATGATCGTCAGACTGGTGAATATGCTCTTCAAGAGCAATCTCAAAGATATCATGTCCGGATATCGTGCTTTTAACGCGGATTTTGTCAGGAAGGTGCCTGTCATTTCCAAGGGATTCGAGGTGGAGACACAGATGACACTCCAGGCCCTTTTCTATGACTTTGTTATTGCGGAAGTGCCTGTCCCTTACAGGAGGAGACCGGAGGGGTCCTATTCAAAGCTGAACACCTTTTCAGACGGGATAAGGACGATCCTGACGATTTTCGACATTTTCAAAGCCTATCGTCCACTGTTGTTCTTTTTTATTATTGGAGCGGTGTTGGCTTGCGCCGGACTTCTGATCGGCAGTGTACCGGTATTGGAATTTTTTCAAACGGGCAAAATCACCCATTTCCCGTCAGCATTGCTCGCGTCTGGAATTGTGATTATTTCTGTCATCTGTGTTTCTATGGGGATAATTCTTGACGCTATTAACCATCGCCTCAGAGAGCTTATGCGCATCATCAATGTGAACAGGCATGATAGAGCCCCAAGGGACCAACGAACTTAGCTCTCGAGAAAAGACCTCTTGAACGGGGGCTTTTCTCAGATAACCGCTCCATGCCCGGAGAAGGGTCGCTGAAGGGATGAAGAGTCTCACTAATCACATTTTTGGATCCTTCAATGTCGTCCTATTCTTTCCGGGCCTGATTGCATTTATCACCTACTTTCTGACCCTGGCTCCTACCTTGCAGGTCGCTGACGCAGGTGAACAGATCACGGCAGCTCATTTCCTCGGAGTGAGTCATCCTACGGGAACACCGCTTTATCTTCTGGTGATGAAGGGATGGGAATCGATTATTCCCTTCGGCACGATCGCCTGGAGGATGAATCTGTTGAATGCCCTTTTGGGTTCAGTGGGAGTGGCTATTTTCTCAGGGCTGATCTTCAGGGTTTCTCTCTCTCTTGGCGCCTCAAAGGGCAGAAGCCTGATGACTGCCCTCATCTTCTCGATGGCCCTGGCATATTCTCAAACGTATTGGTATGAAAGCGTGGCCGCCTCATCCTATGCGCTCCACTATTTCTTCGTGGTCAGTTGGCTTTTTCTTGTTTCACTCGTCATCTTGGAAAAATCTTATGGATCGTTGAACTATCTCTATCTTATCACCGGCTTGGCCCTGGCAAACCATATCCTCTCCCTGGTCCTATTGGTTTTAACACTATGGTATTCGGTGTCCTTATGTCTCAGAAAAGAGATTTCTTTTAAGAGACTGGCAGGCTTACAGCCTTTTCTCCTCCCCGGGCTCCTGTTCTATCTTTATATTCCCATGAGAGCGGCCTCAAAGCCCATTTTGAACTGGGGCAACCCGGATTCTTTGGACAGACTCCTTCATTACCTCTTAAGGAAGGACTATTATGGAAATGTTTATGTCTCCAATATAGAGGACCTTTTGGGGGTGGTCCTTTTTCACCTCAAATCGTTTCTCTCAGAGATGTCTCCTCTATTGCCCCTGATCTTGGCGCTTTTAGTCCTCCTGCATGTCTGGCGGTGGTTTAAAGACAAGGGAGGACAGCAAGCAGGGCTCCTTTCTGGATCAGCACCTCCAGCGCTAAAGTCTCGGCGCCAACCGGGTTTGGCCGCACAGCTCATCATGGTGGGGATGGCGGTCTTCCTCCTCAACCTCTTCCTTCTGAGTCTCCACGGGTCCCACCTGGATCTTTTCTTTCTGAAAAGGTATATGGTCATGGGTTACATTGGTCTATTCTTTTCCTCAGCGGTTTTTGTTGTGGCCGGCCTTCAACTCTTTGGAAAGAAAATACATAATACATTGTCGGCTCTTCTTGTCCTGCTGCCCGTGGTCTGTCTTGCTTCCCATTTTGAGGAAAATGACAGGTCAAAAAATACCTTGTTGAGGTCCTATGTGGATCAGCTCTTTTCCCATTTGCCGAAAGGGGCTACGTTCTATGCTATTGGAGACAATCATTTCTTCCCTGTGCTTTATTATCATCTGGTGGAAGGGGTTCGACCGGACCTGACACTGTTCAATCCTGAAATGGGAATGGGTGAGAAGGCTATGGTAGCCCGTTTAGTCAGCGAAGGGGGCTTTTATTCGAGCCACTACATAAAGACGGACGGCCCGATCACATTCAAACCTATGGGGCTCGTTTTCAAGGCCACCGAAGGGGATAGGCTGAGACAAGAGGTCGTCTGGAGAGAATTTAGCCAAGAAGAAATCCGTAAGGCCCGTGCCCCTCTTGAGAAGATCCTTTTGGCAGAATACTATTATAGGCGATCCGTCTATCACGAAGAGCGGGATGAGCAGGTCCAGAGGTTATACTGGATCAGGAAAATGGAGACGGTAGCTGGGGGATATGATCAGACGCTTATGCTGACGGGTCGGGCGTTTGCCAGAGTGGGCATGGTTGCCGAGGCGAACAGGTATTTTGAGGCGGCTTTGAGGGTGAATCCCAAGAATCGGGTGGCTCGTTTCTTGCTCGAGAGGCATACAACAAGTGAGGGGCTTGGGCCAGGGGATTCAAGTTAGGCGTGTGTCCTTTCAGAGTCCAAATGCCCTGACCAATCAGGGGAGGGAGCAAGAGGCGATCGAGGAGATCGGATGGACAACAAAATGCGTGAAAAGCAAAAGGTCAACTACGTTCCCTGGCTACTTCTTGGGATCCTGGCGGTTCTGATCCTTTCCATTGCTGTATTGTCTTGCGTGCCGCCGGTGAGCAAGGATGCGTTGGTGCATCATCTCGCCGTGCCCAAGCTATACCTCAAGCACGGAGGGATGTACGAAATCCCTTTCATGCCTTTTTCCTATTATCCCATGAACCTGGATCTCCTCTACCTCATCCCCCTTTATTTCGGCAATGACATCATTCCCAAATTCATTCATTTCTCTTTTGCCCTCCTGACAGCCTGGATCTTGTTGTCCTACCTCAGGGTTCGGATCGGCTTCGTCTACGGGCTTTTTGGGGCTATCTTCTTCCTGTCCATTCCAGTCATCATCAAGCTTTCCATAACCGCATATATCGACCTCGGGATCATTTTTTTTTCAACCGCATCACTTCTTTCAATCCTGAGATGGGTGGAG
>JAZDGZ010000426.1:0-9186 GCA_043806375.1 Pseudomonadota bacterium
TATGTAGTAAGGAGCTCTGCCAAAGAGTTAGGCGGAACGGTTGAGCTGGCGACGCAAATAGGCAAGGGAACTCGTTTCACGATGAGACTGCCAATGACCACTGCAATTATGCAAATGTTGATGGTAGCCGTCGGCGAATATATCTTTGGCATCCCTTCCGACGTTGTTTTAGAAACCCTGGAAGTAAAGCCGGAAGATATCAAGGAAATCCGGGATGATAAAGTGTTGCTCTTGCGTAACGAAATCATCCCTTTTGTTAAATTAAACGAGGTGTTGAACATCCCCTGCCAGGAAGATCCGGAAAACCTCATTGCGGTAATCATCAACAGGGGGAACAAGTTCATGGGCCTGGGTGTGGATTCGGCGCTGGATCAAATGGAGAATATCGTCAAACCCTTTGATCCCATTGCGCAACAATTCAAGGGATTCTCGGGGGGCACGATTTTGGGAGATGGACGGATAGCGCTCCTTTTGGATATTCCCACATTATTTGGGTTTAAAACATTGGAAGAAAAAAGGTGCTCAACATGAATGATAATATTTTACTTTCAGAGGAACAGGCGGATTTCGTAAGAGAGATGATGAACATCGGGGCGGGTAATTCAGTCGAAGCTCTTTCACAACTGCTTCAAAGTCCTGTAGATGTGAAAATTCCCAAGCTCGATGTTTTCCCAATCTCAAAAAAACCTGCTGTTTTCAGTGATTTATCCCAAGCCTTCGCAGCAACGGCAATGGAGATGGTGGGTGATATAAAGGGATATCTATTTTCTCTTGTGCCGGATGAACAGAAATATGATTTTATAGAATTGGCGAAAAAAGCAAGTCCGGGATCCAAAGATGAAAGCCCTGTAGAGGATTTGTCAGTATTAATGGAGGTTGGCAATATTTTGGCAGGGGTATTTTTGGGAGCGATTCATGACTTCTGTAAATTGAATATTTACCAAACTGTTCCGACTTTCAAAGTCGATATGTTTCAGTCTCTAATTGATGGTGTGTTCGTGGACATAAGCCGTGAGTCTGCAAGGGTCATTATGATTGAAGTCGAATTTTTGGTAGCTGACAAAGTTGTTAAAATATTCTTCTTGATCATTCCGACTGCGGGATCCTTAAAGAGACTTGTGGATTCGATTGTAAAAGTAAGAGAACTGTATGGTATCGAATCGGATTAAGATAGGGATGGGAGAAGGGGTCGTATTAAAGGCGCCGAGTGTTATTTCAGTTGAGGCGCTTGGATCTTGTGTTGCCTTAGCCCTCTACGACATCAACCGTAGAATTGGCGGGATAGCCCATATTATGCTGCCCAACTCTGACAACGGGAATATACCCTGCACACCTTATCAATGCGCAGATACAGCGATGACTACCCTTCTGGAGGAATTGCGAAACGCCGGGGCGCACATCCAGGACATCGTGGCCAAGATGGTTGGCGGATCATGTATGTTTGCCTTTGACAATAGTATCGGAAAGCGCATTGGTGAAGATAATATTATGAGCATCATGCACCTGTTGAAAAGGGAGGGAATACCACTGACAGGCAAGGATATCGGTGGCAATTATGGACGGAGTGTGGAGTTCCATCTAAATTCAGGTCGGTTGATTGTCAGGGGATTTGGAATAAAAGAAAGGGAGATATAGCAATTTTGGATTGCGGATTGTGGATTTAAAGACAAGGGAACAAAAGGAAAAGCAAAGAATGAACTCAAAATCCGAAATCCGAAATCCGAAATCCGAAATTGATTTGAGGCAGGAAAGAATAAACTATCTCCGCGATAATACGGATTTTGTTTCAACTCTCTTTGAAACTCTCGTCGGATACGCAATCATTGCCGCAGATTTTGACGGCAATATTATCGCCTACAATGAAGGAGCGCGTCAAATATATGGTTATGAACCAGATGAGATTATCGGCAAAGAAAATATAGAGATATTCTTCCCGGAAGATTATTTTGGAACAGAGAAGTTTAAACATATTATTAAAGAAATTATAGATAAGGAGAGGTTCTCTTATGAAGGAGAAAAACTCAGGAAAGATGGATCGAGATTTCCGGCTCAAATCCTCTTCACCCTGACGAAGGATAAGGAAGGCAAGATGGTTGGCCTTATAGAAATAGTACAAGACCTTACCGAGCGCAAACGAATGGAGGAAAAGATCCTTGTTTCTGAGCGCCTATCCACCCTGGGACTTTTCTCGGCTGGCATTTCCCACGAGCTGAGGAATCCCCTGAGCATAATAGACAGTTCGCTATACTATCTGAAGACAAAGTTAAAAGCTGTCGATGAAAAAGTCCAGGCGCACCTTGACCGTATGGCTTCCAGCATGAACATGTCCTTGGCCATTATTGATAGCCTTCATAACCTTGCTCAAATGAAGGAACCGCAGTTACAAAGGCTTGACCTCATATCCATTACACTTGATGCGATCGCTGACTCCAAGGTACCGGGAACTGTCGATATATTGCGAAATATCCCGGAACAAGAGGTTTTGGTCAATGCAGATCCGGGACAGTTAAAAATGGCCTTCAAAAACATAGTGAAAAATGCAGTCCAGGCGATGAAAGACCAGGGGACACTGGAGGTAACAATCAAGACTATGAATGGTCAAGCTGAAATATCCTTTACTGACACCGGCCCGGGCATTGCTCCCGAGAGCCTGGATAAGATATTCCAGCCTCTTTTCAGCACCAAGGCCAGGGGCCTCGGAATCGGCCTGAGCATTGTCAAGATGATTATTGACAAGCACGGCGGGACGATAGAAGCCAAATCAGAACTGGGAAAAGGGACCACGTTCCTTGTCCATATCCCCATTATAAACCCCGATGTTGCAAAAAATCCTGGCGCTTTTTAGAAAATGGCCATCTGTTTCAGTATGTAACAGCCAAATTGATGATGTTAGACGATTTCACATTCTGCGAAGTCCTGTTATTGCATCAATTGTCACATTTGAGACTTGTAGGATAGCACATTTCAGGGATTTGATTGAATCCTAATGCAACATCGGGGTAAACACAGACAAGGTAAAGGAGGTATGAAGAAAGAATGCCTAAGAAGTTAATAATACTGAGCGTTGATGACGATCTTGAGTTCTGTCAGAACGCAGCCGACATCTTTGAAATGAAGGGTTATGAGGTGGCGATTGCCTCTGATGGATTCAAGGCCCTTGAGCTGGTCAAACAGATCGGCTTTGACTTAGTGCTCATGGATATCATGATGCCGCTAATGGACGGCGTTGAGACCCTCAAGAAGATTAAAGAGATAGCACCAGGAATGCCGGTCATTATGGTGAGTGCCTATGGCGTGGAAGATCTCGTAAAGGAGGCACTTCGAGAGGAAGCTTTTGGCTTCCTTAGGAAGCCGGTGGACTTTGAAAAACTCTATATACTTATCGAACGAGCTACTGACAAGAGGCCCCTCATACTTGTGGCGGATGACGATAAAGACTTCTGTGCCAATATAAAAGACATCCTCAGCGATAAGGGGTACCAGATTGAAGTTGCCTACGATGGCAATATGGCGATCCAGAAGGCAGGGGAGAATAAGTTTGACATCATACTCCTTGACATGAAGTTGCCTCCCCTTAATGGATTGAAGGCCTATCGGGCCATCCGGGAGATACGTCTAAATGTGGTGGTCATTCTCATTACCGCTTATCCACAGGAGATGGGCGACTTAACACAAAAGGCTTTGCAGGAGTCTGCCTATGTCTGCCTGGAGAAGCCCGTAAATATGGATGAACTGATTTTGCTTTTTGATAGGATTAAGGAGCAGAAAGCAAAGGGCGTTCTCCAAAAACCTAAGGGGGAATCCATGGAAGGAGAGCTTGAGATACTCATTGTGGAAGATGATGTGGGACTGGCCTTAAACTTAAAGGATATCCTGGAGGAGAAAGGCTATCCTGTTGCGGTTGCTCATAATGGTCAAACGGCACACACTCTCTTTCGTGAGAAGGTATTTGACTTTGCCCTGATCGACCTTAGGCTCCCCGATATGTCAGGGGAGGAGTTAATTGATCAATTAACCGCCCTATCTCCCCGAACGAATTATATGATCATCACTGGCTACGCTTCGCTTGAGAGTGCGGCCGAAGCGGTTAGAAAAAAGAACATTATAGCTTATGAAATTAAGCCTATTAATATTGAGCATCTCCTATCTTTCTTGAATCAGGTCACCGGGCGCAAGCATGCGGAGGAGGCGCTGCGCCTGGCGCACGACGAGCTGGAAACCCGCGTTCAGGAACGGACCGCAGAACTGGCAAGCGCCAACACCTCCTTGCAGGCGGAAATCACCGAGCGCAAGCGGGCTGAGGAGCGGCTTCAAGAATACTCGAAACAGCTTGAAGAGACGATAGCGGAACTCCGGGACACCCGGGAGCAACTGGTCCGCGGGGAGAAGCTGGCCTTACTGGGTCAACTGGCAGGCGGTGTGGCCCATGAACTGCGCAACCCTCTCGCCGTGATGAGCAATGCGATCTACTACCTGAGGAGCATTAACCCCGATGCCGACGAAACCACCAGGGAGTATCTGGAGATGATCTCCTCGGAGATCGGCAATGCTGAGGCCATTGTTTCAGACCTCCTGGACTTCTCGCGCACCAGATCTTTGGATCTGGAGGAAGTAACCGCCTCGGAGCTGGTTGCCCGGGTGTTGGAGAAACAACCACCCCCGGAGAAGGTGAAGGTAACCATCGGCATACCCGCTGAACTGCCCCCTGTTTTTGTTGATCCCCGCCAGATAGGTCGGGTGCTGGACAACCTGGTCGCAAACGCCTGCCAGGCCATGCCTGATGGGGGCAATCTGACTATAAGCGCTCAGGCAGAAAAGGAAAAGGTGTCTCTCTTCATAACCGACACCGGCTGTGGCATCTCAAAGGAGAATATGGGGAAGATATTTGAACCGCTCTTCACTACCAGGGCACGTGGCATCGGCCTTGGTCTGGCGGTCTCCAGGAACCTGGTGGAGGTAAACGGCGGAAGCATCGAGGCGCAAAGCGAGGCAGGCAAGGGCTGCACGTTTACGGTGAAACTACCTATGAAGTAAATTTTGGATTGCGGATTTTGGATTTTTATACACAGGAGAAACAAGAAATAATTCCAAAATCGAAAAGCCAAAATCGAAAATCGAAAAGGGAGGTCAGAAGAGATGGATGAAGCTCAGATGAAAAAGAGAACTAAATTAAGACAGTGAGAAGAAAATGAACCAATCCAAAATCCAAAATCATAAATCCAAAATCATAAAGATCCTGATCGTGGACGATGATCAAAGGATGACCAGGACCCTGAAGGACATACTCACGGTCAAGGGCTATGAGGCTGATGTTGCCCGCTCCGGTAATGAGGCCATTGAAAAGATGGCGGAGACTCACTTTGACTGCCTCCTCAGCGACATCAAGATGCACGGGATAAACGGGGTGGAGCTGTTTCGAGCCACCAAGAAAAGTCGTCCTGACCTGCCGGTTGTGCTGATGACCGCCTACGCTCATGATGAGCTGGTCAAGGATGTCCTGGAAGAAGGGATCCTGGCTGTCCTGACCAAGCCGTTGGACATTAACGCCTTGCTCAGCTTTTTCGCTGCACTGCGAAAGGAGCTTTTACAACCCTTGACCAAAATCAGCCGCCAAGAGCTGGCCCGTATTCTGGGCCAGCCTATCGGGAAAAGAAAGTGAGGTGAGACCCCGTGGATAAAAAAAACATTCTTATTGTAGATGATGATCCCAGGCTCAGAAAGACCCTCTCTGATATACTCAAGGCTAAGGGTTATACACCCATAACTGTTGCCGAAGGAAAGGAAGCCCTGGATAAGGCCAGGGAGGGGGGGCCTGTTTTGGCCCTTATTGACTTCAAGCTTGAAGACATGTCTGGCCTGGAAGTGATAAAGGGGATCAAGGAATACTCACCTCGTACGGAATGCATCGTGATCACCGGGTATGCCTCGCAAGAATCAGCTATTGAGGCAGTGAATTTAGGCGCATACAGCTACGTGCGGAAGCCCTATGACATGGATCAATTATTACTTACCGTCCAGAGGGCAATTGAGAAGCAGGAGGCGGAGGAATCCCTGCGGGAGAGCGAGGAGAAATACCGCGAGGTTGTCGAAACCTCCGTTGATGGTGTGATATCCGTTGATTCGCAGAGTAAGGTCATTGTGTGGAACAAGGGGGCAGAAAGGATATTCGGGTACACGGCAGAGGAGATGCTGGGTCAAAGTGTAATGAAGATTGTCCCTGAGAGATACACAAAAGCATTGGGAAAGGGATTTGCTGAATTCCCGAAAAGCGGCACAGGCCCGGTCATAGGAGGGATGTTGGAGCTTCCGGGCTTAAGGAAAGATGGGACAGAGGTTTCAGTTGAACTTTCCGTTTCATCAAGAAAAAAGAATGAAACGCGCATCGCCACTGCAATAGTGAGGGACATCTCCGATCGGAAAATGGCCGCCGAAAAGTTGAGAAGGAGTGAAAGTGACCTGCGCTTGTTGATCGGGAAGAATGTCGACGGTCTCATCATCGTGGACAGTGAGGGGATCCTGCGCTTCATGAACCCGGCCGCTGAGTCTCTCTTCGGGCGCAAGTCGGAAAATCTTATAGGAAAAGACATGGGCTTGCCGCTGGTTTCCGGCGAGGCAACGGAAATGGAAATTTCCGGGAAAGATGGTGTCCAGTACATAGTCGAAATGCGTTCGGCCTCCATTAACTGGGAAGAGAAAGACACGTTTCTCGTATCGCTGCGCGACATCACCGATCGCAAGCGTGCGGAGGAAAATCTCCGCAAAAGCCTGCTGGGCGCCGTGCAGGCCATCGCCTCAATTGTGGAATTGAAGGACCCCTATACGGCGGGCCACCAGAGGAGGGTATCCGCCCTTGCCTGGACCATTGCTCAGGAGATGGGGCTGACGTCTGAACAGGCCGAGGGAATCCGTATTGCCGGGATGATCCATGATATCGGGAAGGTATCCGTGCCAACCGAGATCCTCAGCAAACCCGGGAAAATATCCGCCCTAGAATTCAGTTTGATCAAGGAGCATGTTCAGTCCGGCTACGACATCCTGAAGGACCTCGATTTTCCCTGGTCCCTTGACCAGATGATTCTCCAGCACCATGAGCGGATGAATGGTTCAGGGTATCCCCAGGGGTTGTCAGGCAAGGATATGCTCCTTGAAGCCAGGATTCTTGCCGTTGCCGATGTGGTGGAGGCCATGGCGACAGACCGGCCATATCGGCCTGCCATTGGCCTTGACCAGGCTTTGGATGAGATCGTAATGAACAGGGGAGTCGTGTATGATTCCGAAGCGGTGGACGTCTGCCTGAGACTCTTCCAGGAAAAGGGGTTTAAATTTGATGCTTGATGTATAAAGGCAGTGAATGGTGAATAGTGAAGAGGTTTTTTGACTGACGACTATTCACTAACGACTATTCACTGAAGCAGAGGGAGGTAATTTATGATGGCAGAACAAGCGCCGGAACTTCAGGCAGCAGAATTGTCAGAGGCACGGGAAGCCCCGGGGGGACATGACCGTATTTCCGTCCTTCGACAGGCTCAGGATGAGCGAAATGCGGATCGTGTCCCCCGAATGGCGGGTTCAAAAGAAACGGGGTCCTTCGTCGTGTTCCGTCTCGACGGAGAGCGCTTTGCACTTCCCCTTGAGGAGGTGGAGCTCGCCCTGCGCATGGTATCCGTCACGCCGGTGCCGGACGCCCCGCCCTGGGTAGTCGGAGTCATAGACCTGCACGGCCGGGTCATCCCGGTAACGGACCTGCGGCAGCGGCTGGGTCATCCCGCGAAGGAACCCCACCTGGACGATCGCCTGCTCGTCATGTCCCTTGCCGAACGAACATTTGCCCTTGTGGTGGACGAAGTGACGGAGGTGCTCGAGTTGCCGGACAGCAAGGTGGAAACACCCCCCGATCCTCTCGGCGATTCCCGGTATCTGATGGCCGTCGTCAGACGGGAGGATGGTTTAATTCTCATCCTGGATTCGGCCAACCTGTTTCCAACCGGCGGGGTAGGGAGTGAATAGTGAATAGTTATGGAAAATAAGATAAAGAATTTCAAGGATTTGAAAATATGGCAAAAGAGTATGGGCGAACTCAATAAAATGATTACTGGAGTGATAAAATGTCTTTAACTATTCACTATTCACTATTCACTATTCACTATTCACTATTCACTATTCACTGAAGTGAACTATATGCTGGATTTAAATATGAATCGTCAACAACATGATCTTCAGAATCCGCAGATGAGCGATGCGAGCTACGGGCTTTTCCGGACCTTGATTCTGGAAAGGACGGGGATGCATTTTCCCTCTCGCCGGCGCGACGCCATGGTGCGGAGCGTACTGGCTGCAGCCGGTCGCAGCGGCTTTGAAAACATAGAAGAATACTACCGATGCCTGTCTGTCTCCAAGACGGACGGCAAGGCCTGGGATGAGCTGATCCAACTGCTCATTATCAATGAAACCTACTTCTTTCGCGACACGCCCCAGATTGAAGCCCTCCGTCAGCATGTCCT
Source organism: Pseudomonadota bacterium (assembly GCA_043806375.1). GTDB lineage: Bacteria > Desulfobacterota > DSM-4660 > Desulfatiglandales > HGW-15 > JAZDGZ01. Next base: position 8,502 of record JAZDGZ010000426.1, read on the forward strand.
GCCGGAGATCATCGCGCGCCACCGTGACGACCGTCGTCTCCGTATCTGGAGCGCCGGTTGCGCCAGCGGCGAAGAACCCTATTCCCTGGCCATCCTGCTCTATCAGCTTCTCCCTGATATTGCCCAATGGAATGTCTTCATCCTGGGCACGGACATTAATAAAAGCGATCTATTATGGGCTGAAAAAGCCTGTTACAAGGAGCGTCCCTTCCGGATGACCGATCCTCTTATCCGGGAACGTTTTTTTACGCCGCGCGATGGGGGCTTCGAACTCAAACCGCCTATCCGGGAGATGGTCCATTTCGCCCATCTGAACCTGGCGGAAGATGTCTACCCATCCCTGACAACCAATACGAACGCCATGGACCTGATCCTCTGCCGGAATGTAGCCATCTACTTCGAGGAGGTCATGATGAGGGAGATGGCCTTGCGGTTCCATCGCTGTCTGACGCCCGACGGCTGGTTCATGGTCGGGGCGGCCGAGGCGGGAAGCGCTTTTAGCGACCCCTTCATTTACTGGAACTTTCCCGGCGCCATTCTCTACAGAAAGGGAATCGCGCTCCCCCATAGACCGGGAATCAGCGTGATGCCGCAGGATTGGGATTCAGGCCTCGCCACGGGGCGTGATAAATTTCCTGATCTCCTGCCGGTCCGGGAGGAACCTGTCCAGCCCCTGCCGCCGTAT
>JAZDGZ010000427.1:0-14427 GCA_043806375.1 Pseudomonadota bacterium
CCAATATCTTCCGAAACATCTCCACCCCAGTACACACCGTCTTCATCGTAGGCCGTATCCCAACAATCTCTACCTCCTGCCCAACCTTGATCACCCCACGCTCCACTCGCCCAGTAACCACCGTCCCACGACCAGATATGGTAAAAACATCCTCTATCGGCAGCAAAAACGGCTTCTCTACGTCTCGAACAGGCTCAGGTATAAATCCATCAATCGCATCCATTAACTCAAATATCGGCTTCACATCCTCACTGTCAGAATCATCACTCTCCAGCGCCTACAACGCACTGCCCCGTATAATCGGAAGATCATCCCCAGGAAATTCATACTTCGTCAATAACTCCCTCATCTCAAGCTCAACCAACTCTATCAATTCCTCATCATCCACCATGTCACACTTGTTCAAAAATACCACAATAGATGGCACCCCAACCTGGCGCGCTAACAATATATGCTCCCTCGTCTGCGGCATCGGACCATCATCAGCACCCACAACCAATATCGCCCCGTCCATCTGCGCGGCCCCAGTAATCATGTTCTTTATATAATCCGCATGCCCGGGACAGTCCACATGCGCATAATGCCGCTTCACCGTCTCATACTCCACATGCGCCGTCGCGATCGTTATCCCACGCGCCTTCTCCTCAGGCGCCTTGTCTATCTCATCAAATGGCACATAATTCGCCAATCCTCGTGTCGCTAAATGCTTCGTTATCGCCGCCGTCAGCGTCGTCTTCCCATGATCAATATGACCTATCGTCCCCACGTTCACATGTGGCTTCGTCCTCTCAAATTTCTTCTTCGACATCACTAACCTCCTTCTGTCCCACTAAATAGATGGGGTTACCCTATTGTACCAATTAGCCCTTTTTGAGAAGTTGAAAGATCATTCGGAAATCCGAACCGCCTGACAATCTACCATCGGTAATGGGCGAAAGCCTTATTGGCCTCGGCCATTCTATGGGTGTCTTCCTTCTTCTTGACGGCAGCACCTCTTCCCCCGGCGGCGTCCATTAATTCCCCTGCCAATTTGGCCGCCATGCTCTTTTCCCCTCTCGCGCTGGCATAAGATATGATCCATCTTATACTTAGTGCCTGACCCCTGGATGCCCTTACCTCGGTCGGCACCTGATAAGTCGAGCCACCAACACGCCTCGATTTCACTTCAACAATAGGTCTTACGTTGTTCACTGCCTTTTGGAAGACGGGTAAGGGATCGTCCTTGGCTTTTTGCTTTATGACATCGAGGGCCCTGTAAAGAATGGATTGCGCCACGCTTCTCTTGCCCTTTTTCATAAGGCAGTTAATGAATTTTGAAACCATCTGGCTGCTATATTTTGGGTCTAGAATGGTCTCTCTTTTTGTAACCACTCTCTTCCTGGGCATACCAAACTCCTCTAAATACCTTTAGGCCTTTTCGCACCATATTTGGAGCGACTCTTCCGACGATCATCCACTCCAGAGGTATCCATGGTTCCCCTAATAATATGATACCTTACCCCTGGCAGATCTTTTACGCGTCCACCGCGGATCAATACCACCGAGTGCTCTTGAAGATTATGACCCACCCCGGGGATATAAGAGGTCACCTCTATACCGTTCGTTAACCTCACCCTCGCGACCTTTCTCAAGGCCGAATTGGGCTTCTTGGGCGTAGAGGTATAGACTCTCACACATACCCCTCTTTTTTGAGGGCAATCCTGAAGAGCAGGTGTCTTATCCTTTCTCCTGGCCTTTTGCCTTCCCTGTCTGATGAGCTGATTAATTGTTGGCATGGGCTGTTCCCCTAACCCCTCTTTCATTCGCCGTTCCAAAACATCTATAATGGAAAATGTGCGAAATCTGAAAATTTTTTTTTATATGCCTTATCTCTTTATTTGTCAAGCGATTTTATAAGTAAAGGCCCAAAAATTACTCGGCCAGATCGACATCCAGATTCCTATACCTGGAAAGGCCGGTACCCGCCGGAATCAGGCGACCCATGATCACATTTTCTTTGAGCCCTTTCAGATAATCTATTTTTCCCGCCACAGCCGCATCGGACAATACCTTCGTTGTCTCTTGAAAAGAGGCTGCGGAAATAAAACTCTCCGTACTCAATGAGGCCTTGGTAATTCCCAGAAGCAGAGGCTCGGCAACGGCAGGGTTCCCCCCCTTCTCGGTAATCTTCTGATTCTCCTCTTCAAAACGCCATCTTTCCACATGTTCCCCCAGGAGAAAGTTGGAATCCCCCGCGTCCTTAACGCTCAACTGTCTTAACATCTGCCTCACTATAACCTCAATGTGTTTATCATTTATGCTGACGCCTTGGAGGCGGTAAACCTCTTGCACCTCATCTACAAGGTACTTGGCCAATGCCTTCACCCCTCTGATCCTCAAAATGTCATGGGGATTAGCGGACCCGTCCATAAGGGGTTCCCCTGCCCTCACATAATCCCCCTCGAGGACACTCACGTGTTTTCCCTTCGTGATGAAGTAATCTACAGGTTCACCGACTTCGGGTGTTATGGTCACCTTTCTCCTCCCCTTGCTATACTGTCCGAAAGAGACCGTGCCGTCTATCTCAGTGAGGATGGCGTTTTCTTTAGGTTTCCGCACTTCAAACAATTCCGCCACCCTTGGCAAACCACCCGTGATGTCCTTCGTTTTTGTCGTCTCCCGTGGAATCTTTGCCAGGACCGACCCCGCGTCCACCTTCTCTCCCTCATTCACCATGATGATAGCCCCTATAGGCAAATGATAGCGCGCCACGCCTCTCGAAGAGCCTGGGATAGATGCCGTTCCGCCTTCACTGTCCTTAATCGAGATACGCGGTCTGGTCTCCACGCCTCTGGATTCCACAATAACCCGACTGCTCTTGCCAGTGACCTTGTCCCTTCGTTCTTGCATGGTCACCCCGTCTATGACATCCCCAAACTTGACGATCCCTTGCACCTCTGTGAGGATCGGGATATTAAAGGGATCCCATTCGGCAAGGATCTGACTCGTCTGGATTTCCTGGCCGTCTTGAACCTTCAGCACGGCACCGTAAATGATGGGATATCGTTCAATTTCTCGCCCCCCCTTCCCTATTATGGCGATTTCTCCGTTACGGTTCATGACGACACGGCTGCCCTCAACGTTCTTAACCGTTTTTAGGTTCTGGAAAGAGACCTTACCCGCGTTTCTGGCATGTACCGTCGTCTGTTCCACCCTCTTGCTTGCCGTCCCGCCTATGTGAAAGGTTCTCATGGTCAACTGTGTCCCAGGTTCGCCGATGGATTGAGCAGCAACAATCCCGATCGCCTCTCCGATATTGACTTCATGGCCGTGTGCGAGATCGCGACCATAACATTTCTTGCATACCCCTCGTTTGGCTTGGCAGGTCAAAACCGACCTGATTCTAATTCTTTCAAGACCTGCACTCTGGATCTTCTCGACCTTTTTCTCAGTGATTTCTTCATTGGCTGATACAAGCAATTCACCGGATACCGGATCATAGATATCCTCCAATGCCACCCTTCCCAACACCCTGTCGCCGACCCTCTGAATAATCTCCCCCCCCTCTATGAGGGAAGAGGCAAAGATACCGTCAACGGTGCCGCAATCCTCCTCCGTAATGACCGTATCTTGGGCTACATCAACAAGCCTTCTCGTCAAATAACCGGAATTGGCCGTCTTGAGTGCCGTATCGGCCAAGCCTTTTCTGGCGCCGTGGGTCGAAATAAAGTATTGCAAGACAGTAAGGCCTTCCCGGAAATTGGATGTAATAGGCGTTTCAATAATCTCCCCGGACGGTTTGGCCATTAAGCCCCTCATGCCTGCCAACTGCCTCATCTGATCCTTGCTTCCCCTTGAGCCAGAATCGGACATCATGTAAATAGGATTGAAACTATTCGTTTTAATCTTTTTTCCTGCGGCTCCGGATATCTCCTCGCTTCCCATTTCGTTCATCATCTCTGAAGCAATGATCTCCGTGGACTGGGCCCATATGTCGACGACCTTGTTGTATCGTTCCCCGTCTGTGATCAAGCCGCCTTTATACTGCTCGTCGATCCTTTTCACTTCCTTTTCGGCTTTTTCGAGGATTTCTTGTTTTCGAGAAGGAATGGTCATGTCTTTCATTGAGATAGATATTCCCGAAAGGGTCGCGTATTTGTAACCTATATCCTTCAACCTGTCAGACAGGATAACCGTCGCTTTGATCCCCTCCCTCCTATAGGATTCATTGATGAGAGAGCGCAACTCCTTCTTGTTCATGACTCCGTTGACAAGGGAAAAAGAGAGATTTTCAGGAAGAATCTCATAAAGAAGCACCCGGCCAGTAGACGTGCTCTCAATTCTGCCATTGATTCTGACCTTGATGGAGGCGTGCAAATCTAACTCTCCAGCATCGTAGGCCATCCTGACCTCCTCCGGATTTGAAAAGATCTTACCCTCCCCTTTGCAAAAGGGCCGCTCCCGTGTCATATAATAGATCCCTAAAACAATATCCTGGCTGGGCACGATGATGGGATCACCGTTGGCGGGAGAAAGGATGTTGTTAGTAGACATCATTAACACCCTTGCCTCAATTTGGGCTTCGATGGACAATGGGACATGGACGGCCATCTGGTCGCCATCGAAATCCGCATTAAACGCTGTACACACCAATGGATGAAGTTGAATCGCCTTCCCTTCTATCAAAATAGGCTCAAATGCCTGAATACCCAGTCGGTGCAAGGTAGGCGCCCTGTTCAGCAAAATACAATATTCCCGTACCACTTCATCAAGAGCGTCCCAAACCTCAGGTGTCTCCCTTTCCACCATCTTCTTTGCCGATTTTATAGTTGTTGCTAGGCCTTTTTCATCCAGCTTATTGTAGATAAAGGGTTTGAACAACTCCAAGGCCATCTTCTTTGGCAGACCGCATTGATGCAACCTTAGATCAGGGCCAACCACAATCACCGACCTCCCTGAGTAATCCACCCGTTTGCCCAGCAAATTCTGTCGAAATCTTCCCTGTTTTCCTTTGAGCATGTCGCTCAGAGACTTAAAGGGCCTCTTGTTGGCCCCTGTAACGACCTTTCCTCGCCTCCCATTGTCAAATAATACATCGACAGCCTCTTGAAGCATCCTTTTCTCATTTCGAACGATGATCTCGGGCGCATTCAGTTCCAGGAGCCTCTTTAGTCTGTTGTTTCGATTGATAACCCTTCTGTACAGGTCATTGAGATCGGAGGTGGCGAATCTGCCTCCGTCCAGCGGCACCAGTGGCCTGAGATCAGGGGGTAAAACAGGAATAACGTCGAGGATGGTCCAATCGGGCCTGTTCTTGGATTCTCGAAAGGCATCAATGACCTTCAGACGCTTGGCTAGTTTTTTTCTTTTTGCGTCAGACCTGGTTTCCATCATTTCAACCCTTAAGGCGGCCGAAAGCTGTTCTAAATCCAAGTCGCGCAACATCCTTTGAATTGCTTCCGCCCCAATCCCGAACTCGAACTTGTCACCATACTCCTCTTTGGCTCGGCGCAGTTGATCATCGGTAAGCAGCATGCCCGCGGCTAAAGGAGTATCTTTGGGATCTATGACGATGAAGGTCTCAAAATAGAGGACCCTCTCCAGATCCCGTAGGGTCAGATCCAAAAGATTCCCTATCTTTGAGGGCAGACATTTCAGCAACCAAATATGCGCTACAGGGGAGGCGAGTTCTATGTGGCCCATGCGTTCTCGTCGTACCTTGGACTGTATGACCTCCACCCCGCATTTCTCACAAACGATGCCACGGGGTTTCATCCTTTTGTACTTGCCGCAATTGCATTCGTAATCTTTGATAGGGCCGAATATTTTCGAACAGAACAGTCCGTCTCTCTCCGGCTTGAAGGTGCGGTAGTTTATGGTCTCGGGTTTCTTGACCTCGCCGTGCGACCGCTCTCTAATCTTTTCAGGCGATGACAATGAAATCTTTACAGCATTGTAGGCTGATGGATCTTTTGGCTTTGTAAAGAAATCATATAACTCTTCCACTCTCGTCTCCTATATGGTTGGTTTTGTGGTTAGGCTGCTAGGCCTCACTATCCTCGAAAAGTTGAATCTCCAGCCCCAGACTCAGCAGTTCCTTTACAAGAACCTTAAAGGATTCTGGCAGTCCAGGCTCGAGAATATTGTTCCCCTTGACTATTCTTTCATACATCCGGGTCCTGCCCGCCACATCATCCGATTTGACGGTCAAGAACTCCTGTAGCGAGTAGGCCGCCCCGTATGCCTCCATGGCCCAAACTTCCATTTCCCCAAGTCTTTGGCCACCAAACTGGGCTTTGCCCCCCAAAGGTTGCTGCGTCACAAGGGAATAGGGTCCGATTGACCGTGCGTGCAACTTGTCATCGACCAGGTGATGAAGTTTCATAATATAAAGAGTACCAACGGTGACCTGTTGATCAAAGGGTTGTCCCGTTCGACCATCGTAAAGGGTGGTCTGACCGGTTACAGGCAATCCCGCCTTGACCAAACATTTCTTAATTTCCTCTTCAGTTGCCCCGTCAAAGACAGGAGATGCCATATGGACACCCCCTTCCATCAACTTTGCCCTAGCAAGGAACTCATCGTCGTCCAAGTCTTTAAATGCTTTTTTGTATTCCTCGGCGGAAAAGGTGTCTTGAATCTTTTTTCTTAGTAAGTTTGCATCTTTCACATTATTCAGGAGCACTTCCACCTGTCTTCCCAACTCACGAGATGCCCACCCCAGGTGGGCTTCCAATACCTGGCCGACATTCATTCTCGACGGTACGCCCAGAGGGTTCAAAATAATGTCGATAGGAGTTCCATCGGCAAAATAAGGCATATCTTCCAGTGGCAGAACTCTGGAGAGGACACCCTTATTGCCGTGACGCCCTGCCATTTTGTCACCAACGGATAGTTTGCGCTTCACGGCCACATAAACTTTCACCATTTTTATGACACCAGGGGCCAATTCGTCTCCCAGGCTCAATCTTTCTATTCTCTCATCAAAATGCTTCCTGATCTGAGATTCCCTTCCAAGGTATCTCTGCACGATAGATTCCATCCCCTCTATCAAATCCATAGGGGCTTTGACGTCAGCACCAAGCCAGGATTCGACTGGAATTCGATCTACCTCCTCTTCGGTAATGGCCTTACGGGTGCTAAGAAGAAGCTTGCCGCTCTTTTTGTCTCGCAGGTTCGTCTTCAGCTTCTTTTCAACAAGAATCTCTTTCAGCCGACCCCTTGCACTTCTCTCGATTATATTGATCTCGTCTTCTCTGTCCTTTTCGAGTCTCGCTCTCTCTTCCTCCTCAATGGAGATACTTCTCTTATCCTTTTCGACCCCTCTCCTCGAAAAGATCTTTGTATCAATAACAATCCCTTCCACGCCGGGCGGGACTCTTAAAGAGGTGTCCTTTACGTCTCCAGCCTTGTCACCGAATATGGCCCTTAGCAGTTTCTCTTCTGGGGACAACTGGGTCTCCCCCTTGGGGGTGATCTTCCCCGACAGAATATCTCCGGAACGGACGTCAGCCCCGATCTTAATGATCCCGCTTTCGTCCAGATTTCTTAAAGCCTCTTCCCCAACGTTAGGAATGTCCCTGGTAATCTCCTCCTTGCCCAGTTTTGTATCCCGCGATACGGCTTCGAATTCCTCGATGTGGATGGAGGTGTAACTATCTTCTTTTACTACTCTTTCACTGATGATAATGGAATCCTCAAAATTATATCCACCCCAAGACATAAAGGCGACCATAACGTTCTGACCGAGGGCCAGTTCCCCCAATTCCGTTGCAGGGCCATCGGCAATGATCTGACCTTTCCTGACAATATCTCCCTTCTTGACTATGGGTTTCTGGTTATAACAGGTGTTTTGATTGGACTTCTTATATTTGATCAATTTATAGATCAGGACCTCGTCCCCGTGATCAGAACCTTCTTCTGACCTGATGACGATCCGTGATGCATCAACTTCGTCGACAATACCATTCCTTTTAGCTATGACCGAGACACCTGAATCGCGTGCCACCACACTTTCAATACCCGTACCGACGAGCGGAGCCTTAGCCGTCATAAGCGGCACGGCTTGACGTTGCATGTTTGACCCCATCAAGGCCCTGTTTGCATCATCATGCTCCAGAAAGGGGATAAGCGAGGCGGAGGCGCTGACCAACTGATCAGGGGAGACATCCATATATTTCACTTTCTCGACGGGCGCCTTGCTTGCCTCTCCCTCTATTCTTACTGCTGCTTCGTCCCTCACAAAATTGCCCTTCTTATCAAGCGGGGCATTTGCCTGGGCGATCGGATAATCTCTTTCGGCAAGGGCGGATAGGTATTCTATCTTTTGGGTGACCTTTCCATTCTCAGCCTGCCTGTAAGGTGTTTCAATAAACCCAAATTCATTGACCCTGGCGTAGGTGCTCAAGGAGACAATGAGACCGATATTAGGTCCTTCAGGGGTCTCGATTGGACAAATACGTCCATAATGGGTCGGATGGACGTCGCGAACCTCAAAACCTGCCCTCTCCCTGGTCAATCCGCCTGGACCCAGGGCACTCAACCTTCTTTTGTGGGTTATTTCTGATAGTGGATTGGTCTGATCCATGAATTGTGAAAGCTGACTTGTCCCGAAAAACTCCTTAACCACGGCCGAAACAGGTTTTGAGTTGATCAGGTCATGGGGCATCAATGTTTCCACTTCCTGGAGGCTCATCCTCTCCTTAATGGCTCTCTCCATTCTCACCAGCCCTATGCGATACTGATTCTCGAGAAGCTCACCAACAGCCCTTACCCTTCTGTTTCCCAAATTATCGATATCGTCGACCATAGCCTCTGAATTCTTTAGCCGAATAAGCTCCTTGACCGTGGCAATGATATCCTCCCTTCTCAGAGTTCTCATTTCAAGGGGCTCATTCAAATTTAATCTGTAATTCAGTTTCAGTCTCCCGACTGGCGAGAGATCATATGAGGATTGGGCGAAAAAGAGTCCCTGGAAAAAATTGCCAGCGACCTCTTGAGTAGGAGGGCTGCTCGGACGCATCTTTCTGTAGATTTCGAGAATAGCCTCATCGCTATCATCTATTTTATCCAGCAACATGGTGTCCCTGATGGTCGTGCTGACACCAGGGGCGTCCAAAACGAGGCACTCTATTTCAGTGATCCCTTTTTCCCTCATCGTCTCAAGGATCTCAACGGTGACGGGTTGATTTCCGTAGGCCAAGACTTCTCCCGTTGCAGGGTCTACCAAATCCTCTGGAATGATTCTGCCCTGGACATCTTCCAAGTTGATCGGCAAATGCGTGATCCCCGCTGATTCCAAAATGCCATGAAGCTGTTTTGTATATTTATCCCCCTCCCGAGCCAAAATCTTTTTGGTCTTCGGATGAATAATCTCTTTGGTTATCTTTTGCCGGTGCAGATTTTCCAGTTTTGCAGTTCGCCAGTATTCCTTTTCTTTAACGATAAGCTTTTCAGTCTCGTAGAATTGCAGCAGGATTTCCTTGGGTGAATAGCCTAGGGCCTTCAAAAAGGTGGTCACAGGAAATTTCCGTCTTCTATCAATACGAATGTACAGGAAGTCCTTTGGGTCAAACTCAAAATCGAGCCAGGAACCTCTGAGAGGTATAATACGGGCTGAGTAAAGGAGCTTGCCGCTTGAATGGGTCTTCCCTTTGTCATGGTCAAAAAAGGCACCTGGGGATCTATGAAGTTGGCTTACAATGACCCTCTCGGTTCCATTGACTATAAATGTTCCCCTTTCTGTCATCATAGGAAGGGTCCCAAAGTATATTTCCTGCTCCTTAATATCCCGAATGCTTTTTGTCCCGTTTGTCAAATCCGTATCAAAAACCAATAACCGGACCGTCAATTTCAGGGGCGTCTCAAAGGTCATCCCCTTGTTTAAACATTCATCCTCGGCGTATTTTGCCTCTTCAAAGGTGTACTTCACAAACTCCAAGGATGAGGACCCACTGAAATCGTTTATCGGGAAAACACTCTTAAAGGCTCCCTGAAGCCCAATCTCCTTGCGGTCCTCGGCCTTCACATCCTTTTGCAGCAACCGCTCGTAGGACTCCTTTTGTATTTCGATCAGATTGGGAATATCGATGACCTTATCGATCTTCCCGAAACTTTTTCTAACCCGGTGTCTAACACCATGACTCAATTCCATCAGATGCCCTCGTTTATGACCTTCCCTAGGATGTCATCGCAATGTTCCAAAGCAGGCCGGCAAGGCTACTTAATTTCAACAGAAGCCCCTGTTTCTTCTAACTGCTTCTTGATGGCCTCTGCTTCCTCTTTGGACACCCCCTCTTTCACCTTTTCGGGCGCACCGTCCACCAAAGCCTTTGCCTCTTTCAGTCCCAAACCCGTTATCGTGCGTATTTCCTTGATGACCTGGATCTTCTTGTCCCCCACCGTCGTTAAGACAACATCGAATTCTGTCTTCTCGGGGGCGGCATCTTCTTGAGCCTGAGCGGTTGGAGCGGCTGCCATCGCAAACGGAACTGCCGCGGTGACGCCAAATTTTCCCTCTAATTCCTTTACAAAATCAGACAGTTCCAAGACCGTCATGTTTGCAATATATTCGATCACGTCTTCTTTGCTGATATTCCCTGCCATCTCCTTTATTAACCTCCTTAGTCAAAAAATAGTAAGTTTAGTACGGTATTCTGATGTTAGTTTCCCTTTTCACCCTTCTGGCTTTCAATGGCTTTCAGCGCAAAGAGGAGATTAAGAATAACGCCATTCAACGCCCTGACTAGTGACGTGGGAACGCCTTGCATAGCTGACAAGAGCTTCGCAAGAAGCACATCTTTGCCCGGAAGCTCGGCCAATCTTTTTATGCCTTCAAAATCCATGACCTTTCCAGAAATTTGCCCGGCCTTCAACTTGAGCCGTTCCAATTTCTTCTCGTAATCGACCAAAACCTTCGCCGGAGCAACCACATCTTCATAAGTTAAAGCAACCGCACAGGGCCCGACAAAAAACTCCTTTAATGATGCCGTCTCTGTATCCTTGGACGCCAGCCCAAGAAGTCGGTTCTTAACCACCTGCAGCTCTGTTTGGTTTTTCCTGAGATCTCTCCTGAGCGAATTCATGGCCTCCACGTCTAGGCCCTGATAGTTGACCAAAAACGTGGCCCGGGCTTTTTTCAACCGGCCCGCCATATCGGCTACAAAGGCCTCTTTTTTAACCTTTTTCAAGTCTCCATCACCCCCTCTTCAGCCAACAGAAATTAACCATCAAAAGCGTCAAAGTCAGGGATGCACCGTGCTAAACTTAGCTATTCTCAGTCTCGGTAGGCCACAATGTTAACATTTAAGCCTTCCGCGGCAAGAAACCTTATTCTGCAAAGCCGCTCAGCACCCACTGTCTTCGACCGGTAAATTCTTTCCCCAATACTCATACTGTCGTTTTCTTATCGGTTCCTCTTATCTCCCCCCTTCAAGAAGTATAGAATCGGCAAAAATCATCGGCGCCAGCGCGATCTGGCCGGCAAACAGGCTGAGAATGCCGAACTATTAAAATCTATTTACCAGCTGATGACTAGCTGAATAGGTCTTTAACATACGCTGGGTCAACCTTGATGCCTGGACCCATGGTTGTAGAAATGGCTATGCTTCTCAGATAGGACCCTTTACTCGAAGATGGCTTGAGCCTCAGGATAGTCTCCATAAAAGCAGCGATATTTCCGATCAGCTTAGGCAAACCAAATGAAACCTTTCCCATTGGCGCGTGAACAATACCCGCTTTCTCGACCTTGAAATCGATCTTTCCTGCCTTGATGTCCTTAACTGCCTTAGCTACATCAAAGGTCACCGTCCCAAGTTTGGCGTTAGGCATCATACCCCTTGGTCCCAAAATCCGGCCCAATTTTCCAACAGCCGTCATCATATCGGGAGTTGCAATAGCCTTGTCAAATTCAAGCCAACCCTTTTGTATCTTTTCCACATACTCATCCGAACCAGCATAATCCGCACCTGCTTCAAGCGCTTCTTTTTCCTTTTCTCCTTTAGCAAAGGCCAGCACCCGAACTTTTTTCCCAACCCCATGGGGCAGAACCACCGTCCCTCTGACCATCTGATCAGCGTGCCTTGGGTCAACGCCAAGCCGAACAGCGATGTCAATAGTTTCATCAAATTTCGCATAGCCGCAATCAAGGGCTAACTGCACTGCTTCTTGAAAATTATACCTCGTTGACCTATCAACTTTACTGACAACTTCCAGATGCTTCTTACCTGTTTTAACCATGGTTGATTCGTCCTCTTGATCTGCTACGGTTTAACTTGAATTCCCATACTTCTTGCCGTTCCCTCAATGATTTTTGCGGCACCTTCAAGGTCGTAGGCATTCAGATCTTCAAATTTGAGTTTTGCTATTTCTTCAACCTGTTTCTTCGACACCTCTCCCACTTTCTCTTTCTTCGGATCAGTGGAACCTTTGGCTATCTTGGCCGCCTGTTTCAAAAGCACTGCAGCGGGAGGTGTTTTGGTTATGAAGGAAAACGATCTATCGGCATAGATAGTGATGACAACGGGGATAACCGTTCCCATTTGATCCTGAGTTCTTGCATTGAAAGTTTTACAGAATTCAGCGATATTTACCCCATGTTGTCCCAGAGCAGGACCGATGGGGGGTGAAGGATTAGCCTGTCCTCCCTTCACCTGGAGTTTGACATTCCCGATAACCTTTTTAGCCATTATCTACCTCTTCGATCTAATCACTGTATTTTATTGCTCTCATCCCCTTCGGACCAAACATAGCATTCTCTCGTGGAGGCCGGGCCCTTCTTGATGACATGCGGTTCCCGGGTTGAACCCAAAATCAAGGGGAGGGAATTCTCGTTGCCCCCGACATATGTCGTCATGATCTTGGCACCACACAATGCTAGCCAAAGCTTTTTAGACCTTGTTAACCTGTATGAATTCTAATTCAACAGGGGTTGCGCGTCCAAAAATACTGATGAGTACCCTCACCTTTTCCTTGTCAGGTTTGACCTCCTCAACGATACCCTGGAAGTTATTGAACGGGCCATCAATAACCCTGACCTGATCACCCTGTTCAAATTGGTACTTCGGCTTGGGCTTGCTGATCCCCTCCTGCATCTGCTGAATAATCCGCTCAGCCTCTTCGTCAGGAACCGCCGAGGGCATATCACCGCCCCCGACAAATCCGGTCACCTTTGCCGTATTTCTCACGGTATGCCAGGTCTCCTCGTTCAAGACCATCTGGACCATTATGTATCCAGGGTAAAATTTTCTAGAGGACGTCTTCTTTTGCCCTTTCTTGAGCTCAACAACTTGTTCCGTTGGCACGAGAATCTTGCCGAAATACTCTTCTTGCCCCAAGGTCCTTATTCTATCCGCCAGGTTTGCTTCCACCTTATGCTCAAATCCTGAATAGGTATGAACTATGTACCATTTCAATTCTGAGTCGTTCATATTGAATCCCTGATTTTGGTAAGGTTCCTAAATTACCCGACAACGTTTTTAATGATCTTTATTAGCCCGAAATCAACAAGTCCAAGAAAAAAAGAGACCACTAGAACAAGAACGATGACAACCGCAGTTGATGCCAGCAGTTCTTTGCGCGTTGGCCACTTCACCTTCTTTAGTTCCATCCTGGCCTCCCGCAAGAATTGAATCGTTATATTGAGATACTTCATGGGGGAACCCTTTTCTTCCCCCTTTCTCTCAGGTTCTCTTTTGGAGACTGCTGAATGGGGAACCCTCTTGTTTTCACTTTTTTCCGGAGGGGTTCCGATCTTAGATGTCACCCCTTCTTGCAGGACTGGTGAAACCGCCGACCTTTTCCGAGCCTCTCTTTTCTTCCTTTTCTGACTGGACTTCTTCATATCTTATGAATTGCCACCTTTAGGGTTCCTGTAACCGGTATGCTATAGGTATAGCCCTATTCAACTTTTGCGGAATTGCCATAAATTGGCAGGCCAGGAGGGATTCGAACCCCCATCACCCGGATTTGGAGTCCGGTGCTCTAGCCGTTAGAGCTACTGGCCTGCGATGAGCATTTCCATTAAAGCCTATTTTGTCTCTTTATGTAACGTGTGCGCCCTGCAAAAAGGACAGTATTTCTTAAAGGCCAATTTGTCAGGAGTCTTACGCTTATTCTTTGTCGACGTATAATTCCTGTTCTTACACTGCTCACACGCCAAGGTGATGATGTCACGCATAGAAAATCTCCATCATCTAACAGTCATCATATCCTAGGAGCCAAACGATGTCTCGTACAATTCTCCTGCCATAGCCATACTTGAACGATCTCCAATGGAATACTCTGGGGAGAGCCAGAGACCCCTTCATCACTCAAAAATCTCGCTGATGACGCCGGCACCGACGGTTCGACCTCCCTCCCGAATGGCAAACCGGAGTTCCTTCTCCATCGCTATCGGCATAATGAGATTGATCTCCATCGCCACATTGTCCCCAGGCATCACCATCTCAA
>JAZDGZ010000428.1:0-2394 GCA_043806375.1 Pseudomonadota bacterium
TTCGGCAACACCTCTGGAGTTCCGATCAAGAGGCTCTATACCCCTTTGGACCTTGTGGAATTGGACTACCTCTCGGATCTGGGGTTCCCGGGCGATTATCCCTTTACGCGGGGTGTACAGCCGACCATGTACAGGGGTAGATACTGGACCATGCGACAATATGCCGGTTTTGCCACTGCAGAGGAATCGAACAGGAGGTATAGATTTCTGCTCGACCAGGGGCAGACGGGATTGTCTGTGGCCTTCGACCTTCCGACTCAGATAGGATATGATTCAGACCACGAAATGGCCATGGGGGAGGTAGGAAAGGTGGGGGTTGCCATAGACTCGCTCCAGGACATGGAAATCCTCTTCGGCGGCATTCCCCTCGACAAGGTGAGCACCTCCATGACGATTAACGCGCCCGCAGCCGTCCTTCTGGCCATGTACCTGGCTGTCGCCGAAAAACAGGGCCTTTCTCCCGAAGTGCTGAGGGGGACGCTACAAAATGACATCTTGAAGGAGTATTCCTCAAGAGGGACCTATATCTTCCCTCCCCTACCCTCTATGCGTATCGTTACGGACATACTCGCCTTCTGTTCTGAGAAGGCGCCTCAATGGAATTCCATCAGCATCAGTGGCTACCATATCAGAGAGGCGGGCTCGACCGCCGTTCAGGAGGTGGCCTTCACCCTGGCCAACGGCATCGCCTATGTGGAGGCAGCCCTCCAGGCAGGCCTCGAGGTGGACACCTTCGGGCCCAGGCTCTCCTTCTTTTTCAACGCCCACCTCGATTTTTTTGAGGAGGTAGCCAAGTACAGGGCAGCGAGGCGTCTATGGGCAAAGATCATGAAAGAGAGATTCGGGGCCAAGGACCCGAGGTCCATGATGATTCGTTTCCACACCCAGACAGCCGGATGTACGTTGACCGCCCAGCAACCCAAAAACAACATCGTCAGGGTTGCCTTTCAGGCCCTGGCAGCCGTTCTGGGCGGGACACAATCCTTGCATACCAATTCCATGGATGAAGCCCTTTGCCTGCCCTCTGAAGAGGCGGTCCAGATAGCCCTTCGGACGCAGCAGATGATCGCCCACGAGACCGGGGTGGCCGATACCGTCGACCCCATGGGAGGATCCTACTACCTGGAAGAGCTGACCAGGGAAGTCTGCGAAAGGGCGGAATCGTATATAAGGCAGATTGACGAGATGGGCGGGGCCCCGTCCGCCATCGAAAGGGGCTATATCCAGAGAGAGATACAGGAGAGCGCCTATAGGTACCAGCGGGAGATCGAAAAGGGCGAAAGGGTTGTGATCGGGCTGAATCGGTTTCAGGTGGAGGAAGAAAAGCCGACCAACCTGCTCAGGGTCGATCCTGCCGCTCGGGTCGCCCAGATCAAGAGATTGGAAAATCTGAAATCCCAAAGAGACAACGAGCGGGTGAAGCGTACCCTTGCCGATTTAAAAGGGGTTGCAGAGGGCAAAGGGAATCTGATGCCTCCTATCCTGGATGCCGTGAAGGCCTATGCGACCTTGGGTGAAATCTGCGATACGTTGCGTTTGATCTTCGGTGAGTATCAACAGATCAATACCCTGGGCAAATGAAGGCCCGGCTCGCTCAATTTTGACGTGATGGAGCTTCGTCTATGAACTCAAAAAAGAAGATACGGGTATTGGCGACCAAACCGGGACTTGACGGTCACGACAGGGGAATCAAGGTCGTGGCCAGCGCTCTCATGGACGCAGGGATGGAGGTCGTTTATACGGGACTCAGGCAGACTCCCCGCCAAATTGTCGAGGCTGCTATCCAAGAAGACGTGGACGTTATCGCCATGAGTATCCTCTCCGGCGCCCACGATTACCTTTTTCCGAAGGTCATGGAGCTATTGAAAGAAAAAGGAATAGAGGACGTGCTGGTCATTGGTGGCGGAATCATCCCCGATGAAGATATTCAGGCCCTAAAGGCCTGCGGTATAGCGGAAATCTTCGGTCCGGGGACCAGGACCGAAGATATTGTCAACTATATTCGAGTTAACCTCAAACGATGATCTTGGCCCTGATTCACCATCAGGAATCGTCCCAAGCCTACCGATGCCATCAATGGTTCAAAAATCAGGCGGTGGATTTGGGTTGGACCTGGCCGAGATATGTTGGGATTGCGTCTCAGGAATGCTTTCGACCCTTTGAAGGCTTCTTTTTGGGAGTACCCTCGTCTGAGGGGGTCATGGTGCGGGCAAGTTCTCTGATCCGCGGGTCTTTATCGTCCACACAAGCTGCCAGGATCTCACCGACCCTCGGGGTGGTCGATCTGTGAAAGCGCAAAGGCCGCGCTTGCGCGAAGATCGGCCCCGTATTTCCTCAGCCAGAAATAGAACTTATCAAGCATCCCAGGCTTCAAAATATTGGCCAGCGGTTCGA
>JAZDGZ010000429.1:0-5118 GCA_043806375.1 Pseudomonadota bacterium
GAAGCATGGGACATAGAGCATCGTAAAGAGGATGAGGGTGAATGCCAGGAGGGGACTCCAGGCGGGATCTTTTCTCAGCCTTTCGGAGAGGGCCGTGCTCTGCTCAGGATCGACCTCGCCGAGGGAATAGGCGGTCCCCAAGGTAGAGACGATGACCTCTTTGGCTGCAAAACCCCCAAGGAGGGCCACATTGACCCTGTAGTCAAAACCGATGAGCCTCGTGATTCCTTCCAACATTCGACCCAGTCGACCGGCGACGGTCCCCCTTAGGTTCGCCTGGTGCTGCAGGTTGGCAATCCTGGCCATCTCCTCTCTATAGGAAAAATAGGCGGGCGCCATCTCTGAATAGCCCCCGACCCCGTGGCCGGCCTCTTGTTCCCCTTGCGTCATTGAAAAGGCTGCTTCCACGACGTGAAAAAGGGGTTGATTTTTAAAGGCCTGTACGGATGCCGGATCCCTTTTGTGGGCGATGCTATAGCGGTCATACAACCGATCCAGCGCGCTCAGGGCCTCTTCTCCTTTAACCCCCCTTCTCCCCTCTGAGGAGGTCAGAAAGGCGGTCCTGGCCTTTCCCCTCTCACCCTCATAATGCCGGACCTCTTCTTCCGACAATCCCGGGAAGGTCATCATGGACCACAGGATGATGGACATGCCCAGGATGACTGTTCCGGCCTTTTTGATATACTGCCATGTTCTCTCCCAGGTGTGAATCAATAGCCCGAGAAGGGTGGGTACCCTGTAAGGGGGGAGTTCCATGACAAAGGGAGTAGTGGGGCCTCTTAGAACGGTTGACCGAATGAGCTTGGCTGCCAAGAGGGCAAAAGACCAGGAAAGAAGGGTAAAGACAAAAAGCATCCTCGCCTGATTTCTTGCGAAAAAGGCCGCAACCAGCATCCCGAAGAGGGGCAGTTTGGCGCCGCAGTTCATGAAAGGGACCACCAAGAGCGTGGCGATCCGCTCTTTAGGATCCCTCAGTGTCCTGGTCGCCATGACTCCCGGGACCGCACATCCCCCTGATATGCCGCCGCTGATGATGAGGGCCATCACAGAATTCCCGTGTAATCCGAACCAGCGAAGAACCCTGTCAAGCATGAAGGCTATCCTCGCCATGTAGCCTGAGTCTTCCATAATGGCGATGGCTAAAAACATGAACATGATGAGGGGAACAAAGCCGAGAACGCCGCCAACCCCGTCAATCACGCCGGAGACGATCAGGGAGTGAAGATTTCCTGGGGGGAGAATCCTTGAGACCACGACTTTTATCCAGGAAAAAGCGGCCTCAACCCAACCAAGCGGCGCCTCGCTGGCCCAGAAGGTGAATTCATAGATGCCGTAGAGCACGGCCAGCATCATTAAGGGCCCCACCACACGATTGGTTAGGACCTTGTCGATCCTGTCTGATAGATTCAGCCGCGATTCTATCTTTCTTTTTACCGATTTTTTGGTGATGCCGGCAATGTAACCGTAGCGGTGCTCCGCGATGATCCCTTCCGGTTCCTCCTCAAGGGTGTCCATGATGTGTTTATTCGTTCTCTTACAGATGGCATCGATCTCCTGGGTGACCTTGACATCGCTTCTAATAAGGGCCCTAATCTGCTTATCTCCTTCCAGACACTTGAGGGCCAGCCACCGGGGGCTATAGGCCTTATCGTAAGAGCCGCTATTTTCAATAATACTCTCGATCTCCCCCAGGCTCTCATTGATATCTCTTCCATAGGAAATGGTCTCAAGGCGCTTCTCTTGCCCCGCTTCGGCAAATTCAACGATCTTGTCGAGGAGTTCATGAATGCCCTTTTGCGATCTTGCTACCGTAGGAACGACGGGTACCCCTATCAACTTGCTCAGGGCCTCTGAATCGACGACAATGCCCCTCTGAGAAGCCACGTCGACCATGTTGAGGGCAAGGATGAGGGGAACCCCCAATTCCATGAACTGGACGGTAAGGTAAAGATTTCTGTCGAGATTGGAGGCATCAATAATATCGACAACCACGTCCGGCCTTTCCTTTATCAGGAAGTCTCTGGCCACGATCTCTTCGAGGCTGTAGGCCGTCAGGGAATAGGTGCCGGGGAGGTCCACGACCTCAATGACATAGTCCTTATGGGTTACCCGTCCCAATTTCTTTTCAACCGTTACGCCCGGGTAGTTGGCGATATGCTGCCTGGCCCCTGTGACGGCATTAAAAATGGTCGATTTCCCGGAGTTGGGGTTTCCCGCAAGGGCTATTCTGATTTTCTTTGACGCCATTCTTATTCCTGCTCATCCACCTCTACCATGATGAAATCGGCCTCACGGTTCCTCAAGATCAAGATGAAATCCCTTAATTTGAAGGCCACGGGATCTCTGAGGGGAGCCCGACCTTGAATCTGGATCATTGCACCAGGAACCAGGCCCATCTCCCTTATCCTCCGGCCCATATCTCCAGTCCCTGATACCTTCTTGATCGTTCCGACCTGGTTATCGGACATCTCTCTCATCTTGATAGTCCTTTTCATGGCTTCGAGAACGTCCTTTCGATGAAGTCCCTGGTTGAATGGCTAAAGCCTTTCTATGATGGTTATAGAAAGGCTTTCTGATCAAAAAGGCGAAGTTGAAATAGGCTTATTGCAATTGGTTAGTAATATGAATAGAGGGTTCTCCCCTGTCAACCTCTTTCTGCCGTCGGCAGCATGACCTGGGGCTCGGTGAGCAAGAATTCCCCCTTTTGAATCCACTCCCTGAGGATCTTCGCTATCTCCGAGGCCCTTACATAGGATGAGAGGGGTACCGCCGGAACGTCCCGGCCATTGAATTTTATCCTTCCGCTCTTGAGTTCCCCATAGCTCACCTGACCGAGGCTCTTCGCATCACCTGTGGGATAATCGATGCCATAGTCTATGACTTGGGTAAAAATCTCATCATCGGAAACTCCCGTGTAACGCGCCATTTCTTCGTTCAGGATGGGGATGGGGACCCCTAAGCCCACGGCCAGGGAACATCCGTATCCCAGCATGCTAACCCCTGCAACCCATTTAGGATCCATTTCTTTCAGGTTCCCCATCACCATGAGAGTGCCTGCGGGGGTAACGGGCACGCCATTCTTGGCTCTCTTGGCATTGGGATTGTGCTGGGTCCCGGGTCCGACGATATAACCCGTCGTTCCGCCTAGAAAGACCCTCGTCCCCATGCCCATGGTGAGGTAGTAGGGGTCGTTGAGGAGGGGGCTCAATTGGCCCGAGGTCGAGTAGTTGGCATTGCCCGCTCTCGGTTTTAGGACCCCCATATAGGTGTACTTGGTCTTGTTCGACAGATTGATCGCACAATTGTAGTTCTGATAGCCGTTTCGCGGATTGAAGAGCATGGCATAGGGCAGGTCGGAGATCGTGACCCTTTTGACCATGCTCTTTCTGGGGTAACAGTCCGTGCCATAGGCAACGGCCCTCAAGCTCACCCTTTTGCCGGCTACCAAGTCATGAATGACGTGCCCCCCGCCATACTTGAATTGGCCGGGGTGAACCCTGTTCAAAGGGTCGTCCTCTGTGGGCTCTGTGGCCCCTAAATAGACGTCTACGGCCGCGAGCCCCGCGTAGGCGGGCACGTCGTTCAACCAGACCTTAGAGGCCTTTATGGTCGGTTTGCTGTGGCCGAAATTGATGAACGCTCCGGAGGAACACATAGGCGAAAAGGTCCCGGTTGTGACCACATCAACCTCTCGGGCCGCCTTTTCGGCTCCCTTCTTGTTGACAATGTCCGTCATCTCATCGGCTGTGACGACGACGACCGTACCCTTCTTGATCTTCCTGTTGATCTCTTGGATGGTCTTGGTGACCTTTTTTCTCGGCACGGCTATCTCGGTCTCCTGCGATAGAATGATAGCTAGGCATATTAGTAATTTTCGGCCTCCATGACAAGGAAAAGTTTTGAGGCCCCCACCTCCTTCTAGTTTCTTGACTTCTCCTGAAACTTCCGATTAGATAGGATATAAGAAGTGCAAGGTGTGTGACTCTTCAAGAATCCGGTCGAGGGGCTTCAAAATGAGGGATCCCATTCGAATAAGAGATCTGACCATTGAGGAAAAAGGCCCTTTATTTTTGATTGGCGGCCCCTGTGTCATTGAAGACGAAGAGACAACCCTCAGGGTCGCCGCCTCTCTCCGAGAGACCGGCGACGATTTGGGGATACCGGTCATTTTCAAGGCCTCTTATGACAAGGCCAATCGCACGTCCCTGGAATCCTTCCGCGGCCCGGGAATCGATAGAGGCCTCGAGATCTTACAGTTGGTCAGGGAGAAGACGGGACTATCCATCCTGTCAGATGTCCATGGGGTCGGGGAAATTGAAAAAGCAGCCAAAGTCCTCGATATCATCCAAATCCCCGCATTTCTGTGCCGCCAGACCGATCTCCTGTTAACGGCAGCCCGGACGGGCCTTCCCGTCAATATCAAGAAAGGGCAGTTCCTTTCCCCCTGGGATATGAAACCGGTCATTGACAAATTCCTGTCAACGGGAAATCAGAGCCTCCTGCTCACTGAAAGGGGGAGTTCTTTCGGTTATAACAATCTCGTTGTCGATATCCGTTCTATTGCCATTATGAAGAAATTCGGTTTCCCGGTTGTCTTCGATGCCACACATAGTGTCCAGCTTCCGGGAAGCGTTGGCGGCAGTTCGGGAGGACAGAGAGAATTTGTCGAGGACCTTTCCAAGGCCGCTGTGGCGGCCGGGGCCGACGGCCTATTTATGGAAGTCCACCCTCATCCTGATGCCGCCCTCTGTGACGGGCCCAATTCTCTTCCTCTGGATCAGATCAGACCTTTATTGGCCCTGCTCAAAGAGATCCACACCCTCGTCCACACCAAGCGTTGAACCATGTTGCCCCCATGACAAGAAATGATGGAGAAGCCCACGGATGTTGTTTCAGCCCCAGTCTCTCCGGCGTTCCCCCCTTCCACGGGGCTGCGGCAAGGGAGGGCTTGGGAGATCACTCTCAACAGTGAAAAGAGACGGCCGGATTCGCCTCGTCCCATCACAGGGTGAGGAAGTTTAGCCTTTACAGTTCAAACCCTTATTTGGTATAGTTATTGCAAAAGTGCAAAAATTTTTCAAAAAACATTGGCCCTTGGTAGGAATCGCCTTAGTCTTG